>SBFL01000085.1 GCA_006227965.1 Bacteroidota bacterium
AAACCGTGGAGGCCGGAACCCGGTTCATGACCCTGGACGGGGAAGAACGCATTCTCCATGGGGAGGACCTGATGATATGCGATGGTGAACAGCCCATGTGTATTGCCGGGATCTTCGGGGGGATCAATACAGGAGTCACCGAAGACACAAAGTCCATCTTCCTGGAAAGCGCCTACTTTGACCCTGTCTCCATCAGAAAAACAGCCAAACGACACGGGCTGAGCACAGATGCTTCTTTTCGATTTGAGAGAGGGGTCGACATTCAGAACGTGGAATATGCCCTGGTGCGGGCCGCGATCCTGATCCGGGAGCTGGCAGGGGGGAACATCAGTTCCGATATTATTGACCTGTATCCCAACAAGAAGGAGAACCACAATGTCTTTCTGACCTTTGAAAAAATCAATGGGCTGATAGGGCATGAGATCCCCCGGGACGCTATTAAATCCATCCTCGCCTCCCTCGACATTCAGGTGAAAAGCGTCACGGAGTCCGGCCTTGGCCTGGTAATCCCCTTCTACCGGGTAGATGTACAGCGGGAAGTGGACGTCATCGAGGAAATCCTCAGGGTCTATGGGTACAACAACATCCCTGACAAGGAGAAACTCACCGCCTCTATAGTGCCTCCCCCCTCACTTGAACCTCACATACTTGAAACTGCAATAGGCCGGCAGCTGTCCCACAATGGATTTTACGAAATTCTCACCAACAGCCTGACCAACCCGGAGTACCTGGCGTATCTCAGAAAAGATGCCGGGGAGGGCGTAACCCTCCTCAACCCGCTGAGCATGAGCAGCGAATTATCCGGCATGCGGATGGACATGCTTTTCGGAGGACTTGAAGCCGTGGCGCATAACCTGAACCGGAGGCAATCTGACCTGAAACTCTACGAGTTTGGCAAGGTCTACGGGAAAAATGGGAAATCACACACAGAAGAAGAAGAACGCCTCTCCCTTCTGCTGAGCGGGAGAAGCCACGGGGATCACTGGATTGGGAAGTCAGACCCCCCAGGGTTCTTCTATTTGAAAGGTATGGTATTCCAGCTTTTGGTAAGAGTTGGTTTTGACACGTGGGAAGAGGCACCGCTCAGCGATCCAAGGTTTTCAGAAGCACTGCAGTTGACTGCGGGGGGCAGGCCCATCGCCGACTTTGGTCTGGTACACCCGGACATCCTCAAAGGGTTTGACATAAGGCAACCGGTACTTTATGCAGACCTGCGTTGGACAGAACTTTTAAGGAGTGCCGGCGGACGTAAATTCACCTACCGGGATATACCAAAATTCCCGGAGGTCAAAAGGGATTTCGCCCTTCTGCTTGACCAGGAGGTGAGCTACCGGCAAATTCATGACCTGGCCTTTAATACGGAAAAGAAACTTCTGAGGGAAATTCAGCTTTTTGACGTTTACACGGGGGATAAGCTCCCGTCCGGAAAGAAATCCTATGCGGTTAGCTTCACCCTGCTGGACGAAGATAAAACCCTTACAGACAAACAAATCGATTCAGCTATGAAAAGGCTGCAAACCCGGTTTGAAAATGAACTGGGCGCGGAACTGCGCTAATCCGCTGATTTCCTGTTGACTGCCGGGTGACCTGCCGTATCCGGCCCGTGGGGGTCTGGGGTCACTGATCCTGAATCGGCCAGAATAATACGTACCTTTTTCCCGGCACAATCCCTCAGGACCAAATCGGTGCCGGCCGGGGGTAAGTATCAGGGTTTCTTCCAATGCCGTATTAAGAACCACCGCTTCTCCCCCCGCTGACATGTTATTTCCAGGATACGGGATGCTCTCCGTCCCCCGGTCGCCAACTGATGTTTCTCAGGCTACCGAAAGGTAAAACCTAGTTTTTTTAACTCAATTTTAACATTTATACCGTTTGACGGCTAGTTGACATGACAACCATCATTCTTTATTTTTGATCATTGCTAAAAAGAGAAAATGTTTAAGAGGACTGATATCGAATTGAAACTCCGGGAAGACCGGGATAAAAATCAGAACCAGGGAGCCCTTGATACTCTATTGAGGGAGATACAGGTATCCCCTGCCGGCAGACGGGAACCTGAGGAAAAAGGTCCCGCCCTGCCCCCGGTGAACCAGTTCGAATTTGATCTGCTGGATACTTCGAGGATCTACCACCTGGACCAAATCCGGAACATTTGTATAGATTACCGTCTTCGCTTTTTGGACCTCTCCTACTTTCGGCCGCAAATGCCTCAGGAGGCTAAAAATGCCATTACCGAACTGGAAGGGTCACACAATACCCGTTTGGATGGGATGAAGATTCTAGCCCCCTCCAGGCTTTTCAAACTGGAGGACAAAGATGATCCCCTGCTGTTTGTGCCTATGGGGAATAATTATTTTTACCTGATCCACAAGTGGGGAAATGACTTGCATCCGCTGCGCAAATGGCTGGTTTGGCCCTTTAAGAATGTGGCCAATCTCACGCTATGCGTCCTGATGTTCAGCTATATGCTGGCCTTACTGGTTCCGGACGGACTCTTCTCCAAAAATAACAGTGCCGCAGAATTCTGGATTATTTTCTTCTTCATATTCAAGTCCGTGGCCGCAATTGTGATCTACTACGGGTTTGCCATGGGCAAGAATTTCAATCCGGCCATCTGGAACAGCAAGTACTTCAACGCCTGATACAACACCCGCATCTGCCCGGCAGATCTCAGTAAGCAGGCTCAGGCAGGAACCTGATACAGTTTTTGACGCTGCTCCCTTATGGAAGGGTCACTCATGTACTCATCAAAGGAAAGGTACCTGTCTATGGTATGAGTAGGGGTAATCTCCACGATGCGATTCGCCACGGTCTGGGCAAACTGATGGTCATGGGTGGTAAACAGGACCGTGCCCTTGAATTGCTTCAGGGAATTGTTGAAAGCGGTGATGCTTTCCAGGTCGAGGTGATTGGTCGGTTCGTCCAGCAGGAGGACGTTCGCCCTGAGCATCATCATGCGGCTAAGCATGCAACGCACCTTTTCTCCACCGGACAGCACGGTACACTTTTTAAGGGCTTCTTCCCCGCTGAAAAGCATTTTACCCAGGAATCCCCTGAGGTACACCTCTTCTTTTTCTTCCTGGGTCTTGGCCCATTGCCTAAGCCAGTCTACCAAATTGATGTCTTCCTGGAAGAATGCGCCGTTGTCAGCGGGAAGGTAAGAAACCGAGGTGGTGACCCCCCAGGAAAAGGTGCC
>SBFL01000104.1 GCA_006227965.1 Bacteroidota bacterium
ATGTATCAGCACGCCCCCCTGACCATGGGCTGGTGCATCAATTGCCACCGGGAGACCAATGTACAGATGCAGGGGAACGACTACTACGAAAAAATCCATGCTGAGCTAGCCAAGAAATACGGAGTTGAGGAGGTAACGGCCGCCCAGATGGGGGGCCTTGAATGCGGCAAGTGTCACTACTAATAAATAGGAGCTAATTACAACAAATCGTATGGCATCAAACAAGAAATACTGGAAGAGTGAGGCAGAACTGACGCCGAATAATTCCATTGTTGAGGCGCTGAAACAAAACGAATTCCCTGAAGAGATTCCGGTGGATTCCTTCCTGGGGGAAAAGGAGCAGCTGGCTTCTTCCTCGACTTCTCGTCGGGATTTCCTTAAATACGTTGGGTTCAGTACGGCGGCTGCTTCGCTTGCCGCCTGTGAGGGCCCTGTGCATAAATCCATTCCCTACGTGTTCCAACCGGAGCGGATCATCCCCGGGGTGGCCAATTACTACGCAACCACCATCGCGGATGGTTATGACTTTGCCAGTATCCTGGTCAAAACCAGGGAGGCACGGCCGATAAAGATTGAAGCCAATAAGGAAGCTTCTGTGTTGGGCGGCACCAATGCCAGGGTTCAGGCCTCCGTCCTCTCCCTTTACGACAGTACGCGCCTTCAGGGTCCTACTGCCAAAGGAAGCCCTGTGGAATGGGAGGCCCTCGATGCCGGGGTTACTTCAAAACTTGCGTCTTTAAAAAACTCCGGGAAACAGATAGCCCTGCTGACACAGACCTATGCGAGCCCATCTGTGGATCGGCTCATCGGTCAGTTCAGGGAAGCGTATGGAAATGTTACCCACGTTACCTATGATGCCGTATCCTGTGATGCAGCACTGAATGCGTACCAGGCGCGGTACGGAGAAAGGGCCCTTGCGGACTACGATCTTTCTTCAGCAGACCTGATCGTCTCTTTTGGAGCCGATTTCCTCGGAGACTGGCAGGGAGGCGGTTATGATGGAGGTTACAGCAGGGGGCGGGTTCCCAGCAATGGAAAGATGTCCCGCCACGTTCAATTTGAGTCCAATATGTCCCTGACAGGGGCCAATGCGGACCAGCGCGTACCTCTGACTCCGGCCCAGCAAAAAGTGGCTTTGGCCCACCTGTATGCCAGGCTCAACGGGAGCTCCGCAACAGGGGAATTGCCCGATAGCGCGGCCCGTGCCCTTGACCGCTTGGTTGAAGGAATTGGAAAAAGCAGGAGCAGAGCCGTGGTGCTCACTGGTTTGGATGATGAGGATGCCCAGTCTGTGGTACTGGCCATCAACGAAATGCTGGCGAGCCGGGCATTTTTGCCTGCCGCTCCGCGCTATATCCGCCAGGGGAATACCAGGGCAGTTAAGGAACTCGTTGCCGATATGCAGGCAGGAAATGTAGGGGCGCTTATTATGGACGGTGTAAACCCGGCCTACACCCTGCCCAATGCCGCAGATTTTATCGATGGACTGGCTAAAGTAGACCTGTCGGTCACCTTTACGACCAACGAGACGGAAACGGCCAACCTGTCCACCTTTGCGGCAGCCTCTAATCACTATCTGGAATCATGGGGTGATTTCCAGCTTAAGAAGGATCATTACAGCCTGATGCAGCCCGTGATCCGGGAGTTGTTCGACACCAGGCAATTCCAGCAATGCCTGCTCAAATGGATTGGGTCAGAGCAGACCTACTATGAGTTTGTAAAAGATACCTGGAAAGAAGGAAACCTGGCCGCTGCCGACTGGAACCAGGCCCTGCACGATGGGGTCTTTAAGGCTGAGTTTCCTTCCCTGTACGGCGATCCGATGACTGGGCCGGCCGGATCCGACAAGGAGACAGCAAGCGGAGAGACCTCCGAGACGCCTTCCCTGGCTGCGTCTGTCCGACGCCTTTCAGGTGCAGTGGATAACGGCATGAGCCTGGTCCTCTATACAAAGGTTGGGATGGGAGATGGCCGTCAGGCCGGAAACCCCTGGCTGCAGGAATTCCCCGACCCCATTACCAGGGTTTCGTGGGACAACTACCTGATGGTTTCCAGAAAGGATGCTGAGGCGATGGGCCTGGTCAATGAAAATGTTGCAAACGGCGGCCTTGATGGAAGCAAAGTCAACCTGAGTGTAAACGGGGTATCCCTTTCAGGAGTGCCCGTGATTATTCAGCCCGGTCAGGCCGAGGGTACAGCTGGGCTTTCCCTCGGATACGGCAGGGTATCCGGAATGAAAAAGGAAATGCAGACCGGATTTAACGCCTTCCCCCTGTACCAGGAGTTCAATTCGGTACAGTCCGTTACCGTGGAACAGGCGCCGGGAATGCATGAATTTGCCTGTGTGCAGCTCCACAAAACCCTTATGGGCCGGGGCGATATCATCAAGGAAACCACCCTGGAGGAATTCAGTACCAAGGATGCATCCGAGTGGAACCACGTGCCTCAGGTATCCCTGGATCATCAGGAGGTACCTGCCACAACAGTTGACCTCTGGGACGGATTCGACCGTTCTATAGGTCACCACTTTAACATGTCGATTGACCTGAACGCATGTACGGGCTGCGGTGCCTGTGTGATTGCCTGCAGTGCCGAAAACAATGTTCCGGTAGTGGGGAAAGAGGAAATCCGTCGCTCCAGGGATATGCACTGGCTGCGGATCGACCGGTATTATTCCTCTGAGGACACCTTCGGGGAGGACAACGCCAAGAAAGATGACTTTTCGGGTGCCATGCAGTCCAAGTCCGGGTTTGAGGAGATGGAACACCCTGCCGTGAATCCGCAGGTTGCCTTCCAACCGGTGATGTGCCAGCACTGTAACCATGCCCCCTGTGAAACGGTTTGCCCTGTGGCGGCCACGGTCCACAGCCGCCAGGGACATAACCATATGGCCTACAACCGCTGTGTGGGAACACGGTACTGTGCGAACAACTGCCCGTATAAAGTTCGCCGCTTCAACTGGTTCCTCTACAACAACAACGACGAGTTTGATTACCATATGAATAACGACCTGGGCAAAATGGTGCTGAACCCGGATGTGAATGTGCGTTCACGCGGGGTTATGGAAAAATGCTCCTGGTGTATCCAGATGACCCAGAAATCCATCCTGGATGCCAAGCGAGAAGGCAGGGAAGTGAAGGACGAGGAGTTCCAAACGGCCTGTTCCAACGCTTGCAGCAATGGAGCTATTGTATTCGGTGATGTCAATAATCCTGAAAGCGAGGTATCCAAACTCAAGGATAGTGACCGGATGTACCATCTGCTGGAGCATGTTGGAACGCAGCCCAATGTGTTCTATCATGTAAAGGTCCGCAACACAAACGAAGCATAACAACCTTAAGAAACGAATACGAGATATGGCGTCGCATTACGAAGCACCAATACGCAAACCCCTTGTACTGGGCGACAAAGGCTACCACGATGTTTCGGTGGACATTGCCGCTCCTGTGGAGGGACGAGCCAACAAGGAGTGGTGGATTGTATTTTCCATAGCGCTGGCCGCTTTCCTGTGGGGAGTGGGGTGTATTATCTACACCATTTCCACCGGGATTGGTACCTGGGGTCTGAACCGCACCGTTAACTGGGCCTGGGATATTACCAACTTTGTCTGGTGGGTGGGTATTGGTCACGCAGGAACCCTGATCTCTGCCGTATTATTGCTGTTCCGCCAAAAGTGGCGTATGGCGATCAACCGTTCTGCAGAGGCGATGACCATTTTTTCAGTAATACAGGCCGGGCTGTTCCCGATCATCCACATGGGACGACCCTGGCTGGCCTACTGGGTGCTTCCCATCCCGAACCAGTTCGGATCCCTTTGGGTGAACTTCAATTCGCCCCTGCTCTGGGACGTTTTTGCGATTTCAACCTACCTGTCGGTATCCCTGGTTTTCTGGTGGACAGGATTGCTGCCTGATTTCGCCATGATCCGGGACCGGGCGGTTAAGCCATTCCAGAAGAAAATTTACAGCCTGGTGAGCTTCGGCTGGACAGGCAGGGCCAAGGACTGGCAGCGCTTCGAAGAGGTCTCCCTGGTCCTGGCAGGGCTTGCCACGCCTCTGGTACTGTCCGTGCACACCATTGTATCATTTGATTTTGCCACCTCTGTGATACCCGGATGGCACACCACGATCTTCCCCCCATACTTTGTGGCCGGGGCGATCTTTTCAGGTTTTGCCATGGTGCAGACGCTGCTGATCATCATGAGAAAGGTGAGCCATCTGGAAGCCTATATCACCGTACAGCATATTGAGCTGATGAACATTATTATTATGATCACCGGTTCTATCGTGGGCTGTGCGTATATCACAGAGCTGTTCATCGCCTGGTATTCAGGGGTTGAATACGAACAATACGCCTTCCTTAACCGGGCTACAGGACCTTACTGGTGGGCCTATACCCTGATGATGACCTGCAACGTGGTTTCTCCCCAGGTTATGTGGTTCAAAAAGATCCGGACCAGTATCCTGGTATCCTTCATAATATCGATCGTGGTAAATGTCGGAATGTGGTTTGAACGGTTCGTGATCATCGTAACCTCGCTCCACAGGGATTACCTCCCTTCCTCCTGGACCATGTTTTCCCCCACGTTTGTCGACATTGGGATCTTCATAGGAACGGTAGGTTTCTTTTTCGTCCTTTTCCTGTTGTATGCGAGGACCTTCCCTGTAATTGCGCAGGCGGAAGTAAAGACAATCCTTAAATCCTCCGGGGAACGCTACAAGAAATTACGGGAGGCCGGTAAACCCCTGTATCAAATGCCTAAAACCACCATCGTGAAGGACGCAGGGTCCGGAAAGGATAAAAAATCAAATGAAAACAAATAGCATATGGCATCTAAAGTGATTCACGCATATTACGATGACGATGACGTACTGATGCAGGCGGTCAAAAAGGTTAAGGCAGCCCGGCACCATATCGAAGAGGTGTACTGCCCGTTCCCGGTCCACGGCCTGGATAAGGCTATGGGGCTCGCCCCTACCAGGATAGCCATAACCTCCTTTATGTACGGATGCCTCGGACTAGCGGTGTCCATTGTCATGATGAACTACATCATGATTCAGGACTGGCCTCAGGACATCGGGGGCAAACCGAGCTTCAGCTATATAGAGAACATGCCGGCCTTTGTGCCTATTATGTTCGAGATGACAGTTTTCTTTGCGGCCCACCTTATGGTAATCACCTTTTACCTGAGAAGTCGTATGTGGCCGTTTAAGAAGGCAGAAAACCCGGATGTCCGCAGCACAGATGACCATTTCATCATGGAAGTGGAAGTGCATGGAGATGCATCGGGCCTTACCAAGCTTTTAAAGGAGACGGGAGCCGTAGAAATCAACAGTGTAGAAAAGTAATATCGAAAGATGAAGAATACGCTTATTTCAGCCGGGGTTTTGATACTGATCTTAGGGTTTGTGTCCTGCCAGGACAATAACCAGCCCAACTATCAGTACATGCCCAATATGTATGAATCCGTCGGCTATGAGACCTACGAGCAGGTAGCATGGCTTCCGGGCGGTTCCGAAGCACTGACGCCTGTCGAGAATACCATTTCCCGGGGGCTCGTTCCTTACGGGTTCGAAAACACCCCGGAAGGCAAGGAGCTCGCTACCCTGGTGGAAAGCCCCCTGGATTCCCTCAACAGAGAAGAAAACCTGGCTGTCGGGAAGGAGCTTTACGATATCTACTGTGCGATTTGTCACGGGGCCAAGGGGGATGGCAAAGGCACCCTGGTCCAGCGGGAGAAGATCCTTGGGGTTCCCTCTTATGCGGACCCGGCACGGAACATTACAGCAGGTGATACCTATCACGTGATTTACTACGGCCTTAATTCCATGGGGTCCTATGCGAACCAGCTGAATCATAAAGAACGCTGGCAGGTGGCCGAGTACGTGATGAAATTGAAAGAAGACCTAACAAAATAAGATACCGATTGCAGATGTATACCTTCTCAAACAGACTTAAAATAGGATCTCTTATCCTGATGGCCCTCGGGCTATTGGGAATGGGGATTGGATTTGTTTCAGCGCCTTCCACGGTGGAAGAGGCCAAGGCGATGGTTGCTTCCCACGATGATGGTCATGGAGGAGGGCATGAAGCAGCAGCCCACCAGGCTGATGCACATGATGCCGATCATGACGAACACCTGCTTCACCAGCTTCAAAACCGTCCCTGGGCGGCCATGTATGTGGCCGTGTTTTTCTTTTTCATGATTGCTCTTGGGGTCCTGGGCTTTTACGGGGTTCAGCGAGCTTCCCAGGCCGGGTGGTCACCGCTGTTGTTCCGTGTTATGGAAGGCATTACGGCATGGCTCGTTCCCGGGGGTATTATCCTGTTTGTCATTTTGGTGCTTTCCGTGTTGCACATGAACCATCTTTTTGTATGGATGGATGCTGATACTGTGGCCCACGACGAATTGCTGCAGGGCAAGGCGGGATATCTCAACCGCACTTTCTTCCTGATCAGGGCATTGATTTTCCTGGGTGGCTGGATCGGTTACCGGGAAATCTCCCGTCGCCTTTCACTGGCCCAGGATGCAGCTGACGACAATTCAAACTTCAAGAAAAATTTCCGGTGGTCTGCAGGGTTCCTGGTCTTCTACCTCGTAAGTGAATCAATCATGTCATGGGACTGGATCATGAGCCTGGATCCGCACTGGTTCAGTACGCTCTTCGGATGGTATGTCTTTGCCAGTATGTTTGTATCTGGCATCA
>SBFL01000351.1 GCA_006227965.1 Bacteroidota bacterium
ATTTACGACTGAGGGGTATCAGGCCCTGGAACGCTGACGGTCGTCGGTCTGCGATATTTATGGAAGGGTTGTTTCAGGAGCCCTGCCACACTTGCATTCTCCTGCCGGTCGGGAAAGGTGTCCACCCCGTAGACAATGGTTTCCCGGTCCAGCTCCATATAAGTGCCGAAGAGGCGGTCCCAGATGGAAAAAATATTCCCGTAATTGGAATCGGTATAAGGCAGGACGTAATGGTGGTGCACCTTGTGCATGTCAGGAGATACCAGCACCCAGCTCAAAGCACGGTCCAACTTTTCCGGCAGGCGGATGTTGGCGTGGGTAAACTGGGTTGCCACCAGGGAGAGGGACTGATAAAGCATGACGATCCCGATAGGAGTTCCCACCAGAAAAACCCCTGTTAGGGTAAAGAAAAATCGGATAAAGCTCTCGAAGGGATGGTGCCTGTTGGCCGTTGTGGTGTCCACCTCCTGATCGGTGTGGTGCACCAGGTGGATCATCCAGAGCGGTTTTACCTTATGCTCCACATAATGGGCCAGATAGGCCCCTATGAGATCCAGAAGCAACACGCCCAGCAAGACATAAAGCCACAGGGGCATCTCAGGGAGCCAGTTGATGATGCCAAAGCCATTGTCAACTGCCCAGTCACTGGCATTCAGCAATAAAAATGCCAGGGCAAAATTGATCACTATGGTAGTGAGGGTGAAGAAGAAATTGGGCACGGCGTGCCGCCATTTCCGGTATTTGAATTTGAAGAGGGGCACGGCGCCTTCCAGCACCCAGAAAAACGTAATCCCCAGAACGAGGATAAGGCTGCGGTGCGAGGAGGGGATGTTTTCAAAATAGGCAATGATGCTTTCCATGTTTCAAAAATATCATATTCAGGGGGCAATCTACAAAATCGTTCAATTACATGGGGCTAATTGTAATCCGGGAGTCTCCTTTTCAGCTCCTCCACAATGCGGAAAGCCGCCGGGCATATGGCCACGTTTTTCATGGTAAGGGGATGAATCTGGTGGAATTTCCTGCGATCCGTATGCGGGTACTCCCTGCAGGCCCTGGGCCGCGCCGGATAAATGCTGCAGTGGTTGTCGGTCCCCAGAAAAGGGCATGGCAGCTCCTGAAGGACATAATCGCCTTCTTCATCCAGCTGCAGATGGGACGAAGTAAACTCTGACGGTTTCATCTTCAGGTGGCGGGAAATACGCCGGATGTCGCTATCGGTAAACAACGGGCCTGTGGTCTTGCAGCAATTGGCACACTGCAGACAGTCGGTGCGCCGGAATTCCTCTGTGTGCAGCTCCTGCATGAGGGCATCGAGATTCGCGGGGGGTTTCCTGCGAAGCTTTTTAAAGAACCGCCGGTTCTCCGGAGCCTTCTGAGCAGCCTTTTGTGGCAGTTTTTCAAGTTCCTCCTTCACGACACCGGGGTTTTGCGTAACTTTGTTGTTCCCTGTTTATCAGGATAGACACAGAGCAGTGCCAAAAATACAACCTGCCGACCTTTTGGGAAAGGCGCTGATGGATTATTACGGGGGAGGCCCTGTAGGTGAGTTGTGGAGCCACAGTTCCCTGGGCACTTCCGAACCGGTACCCATCGCCCATTTTTTCAGGGATTTCAACCTAATGCCCGTTTTGGAGCAAACGGCCCTTAAACAGTGCAGGGGGAGGGTGCTGGACATCGGGTGCGGGGCCGGGAGCCATTGCCTTTATCTGCAGGAAGCAGGGCTGGAATGCACCGGGCTTGACCAAAGCAGGGAGGCCGTTGAGGTAGCTTCCCGCCGTGGTGTTGGCAATGTGCGGTGTGAAAATATTTACGAATTTGAGGTAGGGAATTTTGACACCTTGTTGTTATTAATGAACGGAGCCGGTATTGCAGGTACCCTGGCGGGGTTGCGAAAGTTGCTGCTCCATCTTGGGGGTCTGCTTGCCCCGGGAGGACAAATCCTGATGGATTCGAGCGACCTGATCTACATGTTTGAGGAAGATGCTGACGGAGGAGTCTGGGTCCCGGGCAATGTCGCCTACTACGGAGAGGTATCCTACAGGTGGGAATACAAAGGCCATAAAGGGGCTGAATTCCCATGGTTGTTCGTAGACCTCCGGACCCTTAAGCAGGAAGCAGGGATGCTGGGTTTTGAAGCAACCTTGGTACAGGAAGGACCCCATTATGATTATCTGGTCCGCCTGAGCCGGCCGGCATACGAGAATTGAGGATGGAACGTTTATAATTTGAATCAAAGTGAGAAGCATGCGTAAACACATATACCTTTGGGCCGCCCTGATATGGGGACTCGCCCTTGTGGGCTGCGCCAAAGATTCGGGAACCGAACCCGAAGGACCAGAACCAGTGGACCGGTCTGCAAACCTGCTGACAGCGGGTAGCAGCGGCTCCGATATCCTGTCAAATGAGAACTTCGACAGGATTCAGATTGAAATAGCCTATGTGGAAGGGTTCCGGCCCACCACCACTGCCATGGACAACCTCCGGACCTACCTGTTGGATCGTTCCTTTAAGCAGGAGATTTCTTTTATCTACCGCTCCCTGCCTTCCCCCGGGGAGGAAACCCTGACCTTGCAGGAAATCGCAAGCCTTGAAACAGATAACCGCACCACCTACAACGACGGGCGGACCATGTCCATCTATATCTATTTTGCAGACGCTCCCTCAGACGGGGACGATCCTTCTGAGGGATTGGTAACCCTGGGGGCTGTCTACAGGAATACTTCGATGATCATCCATGAGCACACCATCCGTGACCTGGCTTCACGGGATGTGCTTATCACGGTATCCGATGTGGAAACCACAACCCTGACCCATGAATTCGGACACCTGTTCGGCCTGGTGGACCTGGGCACCCCTGAGGTGAACCCGCACGAGGACCCTGTTTCGGCCAACCACTGTGATGTTGACGGCTGCCTGATGCGGGCCGAACTGGAATTCGGACATGGGGTAATGGCAGTCATGGAAAAACGGTCTGCAAAAGGCCTTGAAGGGCTGCCCTCCCTGGATGCCGAATGCCTGCTGGACTTACAGGCCATCGGGGGAAGATAGCCCCCGTCCGGGAAGGCTTTTCCGAATTTCAGGGAATATTTAGGTATTTATGGGTCTGCAGGGACACCCTCCATTTAGGGTTGGCCATTACGTAGTCAACGATTAAAGGGGTGACCTTCTCGCGAACACTCCATTCGGGTTGCAGGTACAAAAGGCATTCCTTCCCTACCCTGGCCGCCTGTTCTTCGGCAAACTTCAGGTCGTGGCGGTTATAGACGATCACCTTGAGTTCATCCGCCACCGCATATACCTCCTCCCTGGGGAGCTTGTTCTTTTTCGGGGAAAGGCAAATCCAGTCCCAGGTGCCTGTAAGTGGATAGGCGCCCGAGGTTTCAATGTGGATCTTCAGCCCGAATTCTTTGAGGGCCGCCGTCAGCGGTCCCATATCCCAGGTAAGGGGTTCTCCCCCGGTAACCACAATCGTATCGGAATACCGGGCGGCGCTTTCGGCTATTTGACGGATGTCCGTGGGAGGATGGGTCTCTGCATTCCAGCTTTCCTTCACATCGCACCAGTGGCAACCCACATCACAGCCCCCTACCCTGATAAAGTAAGCTGCCGTCCCTTTGTGGTATCCCTCCCCCTGAATGGTGTAGAAAGCTTCCATCAGGGGCAGCATCAGGCCTCTGCTGACCTTGTCCATATCCACTTTTGGCTTCATGCGGCAAAGATAGGCAATCGGGGCTTGGACCCATTGGTGAAAGCTTAAAAACATCCCTTTAGAATTCGACCGAATTCCCCTATTTTTACGTCAAACTCTCAGCCATGAGCAAAGAACAGGCCTTCCGTGACCACATTGAAAAAGGCTATACGTTCAAGGGGGACTCCATTACCCTGGGTGCTGCCATGCTCGGCGGAAAAGCAGTCACCGGGGCACATGTGAAAGTCCCTTTGAAAATGCTCAACCGGCATGGACTCATCGCTGGTGCCACCGGTACCGGAAAAACAAAATCCCTGCAGGTTCTTGCTGAAAACCTCTCTGAAAAAGGGGTCCCGGTCCTGCTCATGGACCTCAAGGGGGACCTCAGCGGTTTGGCCCAGCCCAGCCCGGGTCACCGGAAAATAGATGAGCGGCATGCGCAGATCGGGATCCCTTTTGAACCCAGGCGTTTCCCGGTGGAGATCCTGACCCTTTCCGAGCAGGATGGGGTACGGCTGCGGGCCACCGTCTCTGAATTCGGACCGGTGCTGCTTTCGCGCATCCTGGACCTGTCAGATGTTCAGGCAGGCATTGTAGCAGTGATCTTCAAGTATTGTGACGACAACAAGCTCCCGCTGCTGGACCTGAAGGATTTCAAGAAGGTGCTGCAATATGCCACAGGGGAGGGTAAAGCCGAATTTTCACAGGAATACGGGCGGATCAGCACCTCCTCCACAGGCACCATCCTGCGCAAGGTCATCGAGCTGGAGCAACAGGGAGCCGACCTGTTCTTCGGGGAAAGATCATTTGACGTCAACGACCTGACCCGGATCGATTCCAACGGGCGGGGGATTATCCATATCATTAGGCTGACCGACATTCAGGACCGGCCGAAACTCTTCTCTACCTTCATGCTTAGCCTGCTGGCGGAGATCTACAATACCTTCCCCGAACTGGGGGATCCAGAACAGCCGGAACTGGTCCTGTTCATAGATGAGGCCCACCTGATCTTCAAGGAAGCCTCCCGGGCACTGCTGGACCAGATCGAAAGCATCGTAAAACTGATCCGCTCCAAAGGCGTGGGTGTGTACTTTGTCACGCAAAACCCAACGGACGTCCCCAACGAGGTGCTCGCCCAGCTTGGCCTTAAGGTACAGCACGCCCTCCGTGCATTTACCGCCCGGGACCGGAAGGCCATTAAACTGACAGCCGAGAACTATCCGGAATCCGGGTACTACGACACCAAGGAAGTACTCACCGCCCTGGGGATCGGGGAGGCGCTGGTAAGCGCCCTGGATGAAAAGGGACGGCCCACCCCCCTGGCTGCGACCCTGATGAGGGCCCCCGTAAGCCGGATGGATATCCTGACCCAGTCCGAACTTAGGGAGGTAATCAGGGGATCCCGCCTGGCCGGCTCGTACAATGAGGAAGTGGACCGGGAAAGCGCCTATGAGATCCTGAATGCAAAAATTGAAAAAGCAGAGGCGACTGCTGAAAAAGAATCCCCTGTGCCCAAACAGGCCCGAAGCCGTCGCTCCACGGCACAGGACCCCCTTGTGAAGGTGCTGACCAGTGCCACCTTTATCAGGGGCGTCATGGGAATCCTAAAAAAAGTGATCCGTTAACCTGCCTTTACCAACTCATTAGTATCTGAACGCCATGAAAAAATACACATTGTTATTCTGTGCTGCCCTCTTGCTCACCTACTGCGCACCGGAGCGGGAAGATCCCTTCCTGGTTGGGAAAGAACGGGTTGGAAAACTCCAAAAGACACACCGGGTCTCACAACTGGACAGCATCTACCAACTGGATTCGCTGGTTCGGGATACCGCAAGCCTCTCTATAGGCCGCAACAGGCGGATTGATGTGTATGAGCCCGGCGGAACGCACCTGCTCACCCTGACCCCGTCCCTGGACAGCCTTGAGCGGATAGACAATATCCGAATCTGGGATCCGCGCTTTAAGACCGAGGCCGGGATCGGCCTGGAATCTACCTTTGGTGAAATCGAAAAGGCCTATGAAATAAGGAAGATCGTAAACTCGCTGAACAACATCCTGGTATTGGTGAAGGAGCACCCGGTTTATTTCACTTTCTCCAGGGAGGAACTTCCCGCAGCCCTGCGATATACGGACACTCCCATAGAAGCGGTGCAAATTCCGGACGGTGCCCGCATCAAATACATGATGGTGGGCTGGGAATAGGGCAAATTTTAAAAAGTTTCACCCTTTAGGCTACAGGATCCCTGGGTTATTTTATACCTTCAATAACCGGATTATACTGCTCCTCACACAGCAGGCCATATGATTAAAGCCCATGACAACAGAAGCCCTAATTGCCGAATTGAAGAAAATCTACCAGGAGATCCTGGATCTGGAGCCCCTTGCAGAGAGTATTTCGGCAAACGTACACCCTGATTTCAGAGCGAGTGCAAGAAACCTGATCCGGTACCTGGCCCTGAGGAATCACGACCTCCGAAAACTCCACGACCCGCTTTCCGACCTCGGCCTTTCCTCCCTCCGCTCTGCAGAAGGCTACGTTTTGACCAATCTGCACCGGGTGCTGCAGCTGTTGCATTTGCTGGTAGACCAGCCCTGGCCCGAGCGGAAGGCCCCGACCATCCTGGGATTTGAACATAGCAAATCCCTTATCCGGACACACAGCAACCTGCTCTTTAACCGCCCCCCGGATTTCAACACCCACGAGATCATGGTGACCATGCCAGATGAAGCCGCCCAGGACGCGGACCTGATTGTAAAAATGGCAGAAAAGGGGATGACCATTGCGCGGATCAATTTATCTCACGGAGACGAGCCGCTTTGGCTTTCTATGGTGGAAAACATAAGGGAAGCCTCCCGGAAATCGGGAAAAGACCTCAGGATCTATATGGACCTGGCCGGCCCGAAAATCCGGATCAAATACCCCTCTGCTGAAGGAAACGGAGAAAAAAAAGTAAAAGCCCTGCCTATGCGGGAAGGGAGGTGCCTGCAATTGGAAAAATACCCGGTGTCCTT
>SBFL01000220.1 GCA_006227965.1 Bacteroidota bacterium
AAGAAGCCATTTCCTTTATAAATCGGCGTGAAAGACCTCTGGCGCTTTACATTTACAGCAAGGACAAGCGCACTATCCGGGAACTCAATACGAAAACTCGGGCAGGAAGCGGATGCATCAACCACAATGTGGTGCATTATTCCAACCACAACCTGCCTTTTGGCGGGATCAATAACAGTGGGGCGGGGAAATCCCATGGATATTACGGATTCCTGGAATTTTCAAATCAGCGCTCCATAGTGCGCCAGTACACCCCGAGCACTATTGAATTACTCTTGCCCCCATATACTGGCTTCAAACAGAAAATAGTGGATGCTACCCTTCGGTGGTTTAAGTAAGACCAGGCTTTCTCAGGGGATTCCTTTCAATTTTGTTTAATCTTTAACATTTATTCTTAAACATTATGCCTACTTTGGACTGACCAAAAAAATCAAATGTTAGGCCTCTTCCGGAAAAAATCACCTGAGCAAAAACTTCAGAAGCAATACGAAAAACTGATGTCCGAAGCTCACCGGCTATCCCAGTCCAATCGCACCGCTGGTGATGCAAAATATGCCGAGGCTCAGGAAATCCTGGAAAAGATCGATGCCCTTGTAAAAAAGCCTGAATAGGCACCCCACTAAAGAAACAAAAGGAAATATCATGTTGGAAAATCTGCTGAAGGAGACCAAAAAGGTCAACGGATACCACCACGAAGAAATTGGTGATGACCATCTGCTTACCGGGATGCAAACACCCCTTAAGAGTGACGCTTTTGACCGTCCGGATGATGAGAAGCGTGCCCTGATAGCCCATTATTTTGAAAAAATCATGGATGTCATGGGTCTTGATCTCACCGACGATTCCCTGAAAGGAACTCCGAGACGCGTTGCCAAGATGTATGTGGATGAGATCTTTTCCGGTCTGAAACCGGAGAACAAACCGAATGTAACCCTCTTTGACAACAAGTACCGGTATAACCAGATGCTGGTGGAAAAGAACATTACCTTTTATTCAAATTGTGAGCACCACTTTGTCCCTATTTTTGGGAAAGCCCACGTGGCCTATATTTCCTCTGGAAAGGTGATCGGACTATCAAAATTGAACCGGATTGTCCAGTATTACGCGAAGCGGCCACAGGTACAGGAGCGCCTGACCAACCAGATCGGGAAAGAACTGCAGAATGTGCTTCAGACCAGGGATGTGGCTGTAATTCTCGATGCACGCCATATGTGCGTCTGTTCCCGTGGGATTCAGGACGACACTTCGGCAACAGTGACCTCGTTTTACGAAGGAGCCTTCAGCAATCCAGGGAAAATTACCGAACTCCATAATTATCTCAGGGAGTAATTTTTATTTACGAGCCTTAGCACCATGTCCGACGGAATTCTCTGGCTCCTGTTTACAGATGCCTGCATGGCCGGGGTTATCCTTGCCGTACAGCTGCTGGTTTATCCGGCATTTTCATATTACCGGGAACAAGACCTTGTAGGTTGGCACAAACGGTACACCAGGAACATCTCCCTACTGGTCGTTCCACTTATGATTACTCAACTCCTGGGAGGTTTTTACTGGCTTTTTACGCATCCGCACCTCCCGTCAGGGATATATACCTTTCTGGTTTGTTTGCTTTGGGGAATTACCTTTCGCACATTTGTCCCACTCCACAGGCGTATCGGAGGGGGTAAAACAGACCCAGAAGATCTTTCCATGCTGGTATCCAACAACTGGATCAGGACGGTAATCTGGCTTTTGCTATTCGTCTGGCATCTGGGTTCTTACCAGGGCTGGATTCCGATCCGATAAAATCATTCACCCCGTAAGAAACGGATTACACAACAAATTAGGGGCCCTTACAGGCGAAAACTCCCTCATTTTCGTTACCTAAGGCAAACAACCCATTAGATGAAACAAATTGCACTTGTACTTCTGCTTCTGATCATCGGTTACACCGGCTATTCCCAGCAGGGTTTTAAAATCGGGCTCAGTGGAGGGCTTCCGCTCAACCAGGAGGCCAATGATATCGTAAGCCTGGTGGTGGGGGCAGACATTGGATACCATCATGCCATGGGAGAAGTAGTGGACGCCGGGATCATGACCGGCTTCCTGAATGGTTTTCCCGAAAAATTCGATTCCGGGGGAGCAGACCTGCCGCATGTACAGTTCCTTCCGCTGGCAGCTTCCTTCCGTATCTGGCCGTCCAATTCGTTTTCTTTCGGGGGAGATGCGGGATACGCTTTCGGGCTCAACGATGGGAATGAGGGGGGGTTTTATTATAAACCGCTGGTAGGCTACCTGATGGGGCCTCAGACTGAGATCAGCCTTTCATACACCGGCATCGCCGCGGAGGGGCTATCCTGGGCGACCGTAAACCTCGGGGTATTGTATACCTTTCCACAAAGCAGAAGGTGGTAGGAAAGATCAGGTAACTAACGAAACCGACCTGCTCTACCGGACAACTCCTGCTCATTTCCCTTCACGGGAAACTGCAAAAAGCTTCCGCACATTTTCATTTTAGGGATTCAAACACCCGCGGTGTTATCAATCAGGATATTGGATATCTTTGAGCCAGGGATGATTCCGAAGGTTCTATAGAACCATCTCTGTCAAACCAGACTGCAAACGGTCCTATGAGAACCGCATTCCTGACCCTGCTCCTGATTCATTCAGCAATACACCTGCTGTGGTTTGCCCATGCTTTTGACTGGATAGACCTGCCGTATTTAAAAAAGGAGATCCCGGGAATGGTCGGTTTCAGCTGGCTGCTGGCGGCCTCGTTTTTCCTCTGGTCAGCCCTGCAGGTTGGCAGGCAAAAGCCAAAATGGTTCCTTCAGGCTCTTATAGGTGTGCTGCTGTCTCAAATGTGGATTTTCTCAGCCTGGGAAGATACCCGGTTTGGATCCCTGGCGAATCTCATCATCCTGGCCGGGATTCTGGTGGGGTACGCAAAATGGTCGTTTGAGGAGCGATTTCAGGCGGACGCGGAGTCCCTGTTGGAATTTACAAAAAAGTCTGACCAGATACTCACCGAAGAGGACCTGAAGCCCCTGCCTTTGATCGTTTCGGATTATATCAGGCGCTGCGGGGCCCTTGGAAAAGAGATAGTGAAGAACTTCCGGCTCGAATTTGAAGGGGAAATGCGGCAATTGGGTAAGCCCTGGTTCTCCTTTTCTTCCGAGCAGTACAACTTTATCCCGAACCCCGCCCGCCTGTTCTTTATGAAAGGAAGGGTTAAAGGCCTGTCGGTATGGGGCTACCACTCCTACCAGCCGCCCAACGCCAGAATGGTCATTCGCGCCCTGTCACTCTTCCCCCAGTTAAATATAGAATCCCCGGAAATGTACCCGACTGAAACCGTTACTTTCCTGAATGATCTGTGCCTTTTCGCCCCCGGGGCCCTGGCAGATGAACGGATTACATGGGAACAGCTGGATGCTTCCAGTGTAAGGGCAACCCTGATATTAAAGGATATACAGGTCTCCGCCACTTTGTATTTTGACGCCACCGGCGACCTCGTCAACTTCAGGTCCGAAGATCGCTATGATGTTTCAAAAATGGAGCGTTTTCCTTTCACTACCCCTGTAAAAGACTTCAGGGAGTTTGACGGAATTCGCCTGCCGTCTTACGGGGAGGCTGTTTGGCATTATCCTGAAGGGGCGTTTTCATACGGGAAATTCCGTTTGAAGGCAGTGCATTATAATGTGCCGGACACCAATTTTCCAGACAGGGAGGAATCGGGTCGTGTGATATAGAAAGCCTCTACCCTGCATTGGTTACAAACCGTGTATTAAATTCTCCTTTGGCAGTAGGGGGATCTCTATCCCCCACCCCATCTGCAAGATAGGAGCCTTTGCTGCAACAGCCAATCAGGCATCCGTGGGGACGTAGTATTTTTCCCTGAGCCAAAAGGCCACCCGAACCAGCAGTATAAGGGCCGGAACCTCTACCAGAGGACCGATAACCCCGGCAAAGGCCTGTCCGGAATTAAGGCCAAAAACGGCAATGGCAACTGCTATGGCCAGCTCGAAGTTGTTCCCGGCCGCGGTAAAGGAAATAGAGGCGTTCTTATCGTATTCCGCCCCCATGGCCCTGCTGACAAAGAACCCGATAAGAAACATAAGGGTAAAATAAATCAGCAATGGTATGGCGATCCGGATAACGTCCATGGGAATCTGCACGATAAGTTCTCCTTTAAGGGAAAACATCACCACGATAGTGAAAAGAAGGGCAACCAGCGTCATAGGGGAAATAGCCGGGATAAATTTCATCCGGTACCACTCCTCCCCTTTTATTCTTACAAGGAGAAAACGGCTGAAGAGGCCCGCCAGAAAGGGAATCCCGAGATAGATGGCTACACTCTCTGCAATAGTCCCAATGGAGATGTCCACGATGGCCCCCTCAAAACCAAACAGGGGGGGCAGCCTGGTGATGAACAGCCAGGCGTAGAAACTATAGGCAAAGACCTGGAAAACACTGTTGAGGGCGACCAACCCAGCCCCGTATTCACTGCTTCCTTCTGCCAGGTCATTCCAGACAAGGACCATGGCGATGCATCGGGCAAGGCCAATCAGGATAAGGCCCACCATGTATTCCGGGTACTCCTGAAGGAACACAAGGGCCAGAACAAACATCAGTATCGGGCCAATGATCCAGTTCAGGATAAGGGAAATAAACAGGACCCTCACATTGCTGAACACCTTTGGCAGCAGTTTGTAATTAACCTTGGCCAAAGGGGGGTACATCATCAGAATAAGACCAATGGCAATGGGAATGTTGGTACTTCCCCTGCTGAAGGAATCGATAAAATCCGAACTGGATGGGAAAAAATAGCCCAGGGCCACCCCCAGGGCCATGGCGAGGAAAATCCAGAGCGTAAGGTTCCGGTCCAGGAAATTGAGTTTTTTTCTTCCGAAGGCCATCTAGGTAGTTTTGATCTGTGAGAATACGAAAAACATTTCTGAGGCAATCTGACGGGATCGCTGATCATACCTGAAGGCTTCTTCGGACGTACCGTCAAACTCCTTCGGATCCTCATAACGGACGGGGATCCGCATTTCGGTCCCCGGTATAAAGGGACAATTCTCATCTGCGTCTGAACAGGTCATTACAGCCGCAAAACCGGAAGCGGTGTTTTCAGGGTTGTCATACAGCTTGGAAAATGCCCGGATGGGTTGTCCGTCTTCTGAAAAGGTTACCGTATATACCGGATTGCCCACACCCTCGGCCCTGATTCGGAAACCACTTCGCTTCAGGGATGCCACCGCCCGTTCATTAAACGCTGTTACTTCCACCCCACCGGAGTAACAGCGCACCGGGATCCCAAAATATCCGGCTGCGGTCTGAGCCCAGATCTGAGCGAGCTGGCTCCGGCGTGAGTTGTGGGTACAGATAAAATTCAGGTGGGCTGTCTTGCCCTGATCCACCCTGGCCTGAATGTAATCGATCAGCGGGTGGAGAATGTCCCTGCGGTCTTCCCCCACCTCTTGTTCACGCGCATAGTCAACGGTTGCCTGCAATTCAGGCCAGATGTGTCTTTTTGAACTTTTCATGAGACAAGGAAGGCGTGTATTCAGCAGCAGCCGCTCCCGGGGAGACAGGCTGAAGCGGATGCTTCATTGGTTTGTCTGTCCGAAATTTCAGGTTCCATACCCGGTTTCTCACCGTAAACCGTTATGCTGAAAATCCCGGCCCCGTCTTTGTTAAAAGACCTGAGGGCTTGCTCCGGCAGGTATTTGGAGAGGATATCATCAGGGATGGTGATGGGCTTTTCTTTCTGAAGGATCAGGTTCTCAAAGCCCGCATCGGCTATTTGGTTCAGGTACGTATTTTTCTGTATGGCCCCGGCCACGCATCCGGCATACATCTCCGCATCTTCCCGCAGGGCTTCGGGCAGGTCCCCAACCACTACGATGTCGGAAATACTGAAATGCCCGCCCGGCTTGAGGACCCTGAATATTTCGGACATTACCCTGGGCTTGTCGGGAACCAGGTTCAGCACACAATTACTGACAATCACATCCGCCACGTTGTCATTGACCGGCATAGCGTCTATATCTCCTTCCCTGAATTCCACATTGTTGTAGCCGAGTTTTTCAGCATTTTCTCTGGCCTTTTGGATCATGGAACGGGTAAAGTCGATACCGATGACCTTGCCCTCAGGTCCTGCTTCATGCCGTGCGACAAAGCAGTCATTCCCTGCACCGGAACCCAGGTCGATTACCGTATTTCCCGGACTTATTTTTGCAAAATGGGTAGGAAGTCCACATCCCAACCCCAGATCGGCATCCTCCACATACCCTTTCGTTTCGGAATAATCATCTGTCATGATATTATAGACTTCACTCGTACTAGTGGTGGCACCACAGCAGGAAGCGGCATTCTCGATTTTTCCCTGTTCGGCAATGCGTGCATATTTTTCACGGACTATGCGTTTAAGGTTTTCTTCTTCTTTCATAATAAATGTGGTATTACAATATTGCGATAAACTTTTCTAAAATTTTTAGCAGCATTCTTCGGAATCCTCCAGGGTGTACTGGTCAAACACTTCAGAGAAAAGTCCCTTAAGTTCTGCCCAGCGTTCCGGGTTGATACAATAGTTCATGCGGGTCCCCTCTATGGTTCCCTGGATCACGCCAATTTCCTTGAGTTCCCTCAGGTGCTGACTTATGGTGGCCTGAGCCAGCCCTACCTCCTGGACCAGATCGCTGTA
>SBFL01000039.1 GCA_006227965.1 Bacteroidota bacterium
TACCCTGCGGTTGTGGGTACCCTGCTCGGCTGTCTTGTTGTTCTCAGCCTTGGACTTGGTTATCAGGGGCTCCACGAACTGCTTCAAGGCCTTCGCCTTGGCAGTGGTGGTATTAATCCTTTTATGCTCAATCAGGGAACAAGCCATATTGGCAAGCATCGCCCTGCGGTGTGCCGTTTTCCTTCCCAGGTGATTGAATTTTTTTCCGTGTCTCATCGTTTCCTATAATTTCCGGACTATGCCTGTCACAGGCTCCAGCCCTGCTTAGTCCTTATCCAGTTTATACTTAGACAAATCCATTCCAAAGTTCAATCCCTTGTTGATTACCAGCTCCTCGAGCTCTGTAAGGGATTTCTTACCAAAATTCCTGAACTTCATGAGATCGTTCTTGTTGAATGCCACAAGATCCCCCAGGGTATCGACTTCTGCCGCCTTCAGGCAGTTCAGGGCACGTACGGAGAGGTCCATATCGACCAGTTTGGTCTTAAGGAGCTGCCTCATGTGCAGGGATTCCTCATCGTAGGTCTCGGTCTGTGCGATCTCATCTGCCTCCAGGGTTATACGCTCGTCAGAGAAAAGCATGAAGTGGTGGATCAGGACCTTGGCAGCTTCGGTAAGCGCCTGTTTCGGATGAATAGATCCGTCCGTAGAAATTTCAAAGACCAGTTTTTCATAGTCGGTCTTTTGCTCTACCCGGTAGTTCTCAATGCTGTATTTTACATTGCGAACTGGCGTAAAGATAGAATCCACAGCTATGCTTCCGAGAGGGGCATTGGATTTTTTGTTCTCCTCTGCCGGCACATATCCGCGGCCTTTTTCAATGATTATCTCCAGGTTGAGGCTCACCTTGGGGTCCATGTTGCAGATCACCAGGTCCGGATTCAGTATCTGAAATCCGGAAATAAACTTCTGGAAATCCCCTGCAGTCAGTTGCTCCTTGCCGCTAACTGAAATAGAAACGGTTTCCTCATTCACGTCGTCGATCTGTCGCTTGAAACGAATTTGTTTCATATTGAGGATGATTTCGGTAACATCCTCCACAACACCTTCAATTACCGAAAATTCATGTTCTACCTTATCCATGCGAACAGAGGTGATGGCAAATCCCTCCAGGGAAGCCAGCAGCACCCTTCTGAGTGCATTCCCGACAGTCAGACCATATCCGGGTTCCAAAGGGCGAAATTCAAACTTCCCTTCGAAATCCGTGGAATCTATCATGATAACTTTATCGGGCTTCTGAAAATTAAATAATGCCATAATCGGGTCTGTGTTGTTTTATTTAGAGTATAACTCGACGATCAGTTGTTCCTTGATGTTCTCCGGGATTTGAATCCGTTCGGGAATCGACACAAAGGTCCCCTCCTTCTTATCCGAATTCCAGCTGATCCATTCGTAAACAGAGCTGTTGGAGGACAGGGAATCCTCGATCACCAGAAGGGACTTGGATTTTTCCCGGACTCCTATTACGTCACCGGGCTTCAGGGAATAAGATGGAATGTTGACCACTTCCCCGTTTACCGTGATGTGCCTGTGGCTCACCAACTGACGGGCTCCCCGTCGGGAAGGTGCCACACCCATGCGGTATACTACATTGTCCAGCCGGGACTCGCAAAGTTGAAGCAATACCTCACCGGTAACTCCTTTGCTCCGCGTGGCTTTTTCAAAAAGATTCCGGAACTGCCGCTCCAGGATCCCATAAGTGTACTTGGCTTTTTGTTTTTCCTGCAGCTGGATAGCGTACTCTGATTTCTTCCCCCTGCGACGGCTGTTTCCGTGCATCCCGGGAGGATAACTCTTTTTTTCGAAGGCCTTGTCGTCTCCGAAGATCGCCTCGCCGAACTTGCGCGCGATTTTTGATTTTGGTCCTGTATATCTTGCCATTTCCTGTGATTTGGAGAGTGCGGTTATGAATTAAGGCGAATCCTTCGATAACCGTAACTGCACCCCCTGGTGAAAAAATTATTAACTGTGGTTAAACCCTCCTTCTTTTTGGCGGGCGGCATCCGTTGTGCGGCATCGGGGTAACATCGATGATCTCGGTCACCTCAATACCTGCGTTATGGATGGTCCGTATAGCGGACTCCCTGCCGTTACCCGGTCCCTTCACATACACCTTTACCTTGCGAAGACCAGCCTCGTGTGCGGTCTTGGCACATTCCTCAGCTGCGATCTGGGCAGCGTAAGGGGTGTTCTTCTTGGAACCACGGAATCCCATTTTCCCGGCGGAAGACCAGGAGATCACATCCCCTTTCTTGTTGGTCAGGGAGATGATGATGTTGTTGAAGGAAGCGGTGATATGTGCTTCCCCGGTGGACTCCACCGAAACCTTCCGCTTTTTGGCGGTTTTTGATGATTTTGAACCTGTTTTTGCCATATTCTTATGAATCTCAGTAATCGGGAGGGATTGGCTTCTGACAATCAGCCAGGCTGTTGTCCGAAAGGCAACCCGTGCCCTGTACTACGTATTATTTAGTGGCTTTCTTTTTGTTAGCAACTGTCTTGCGCTTTCCTTTCCGGGTCCTGGAATTGTTCTTGGTCCGCTGGCCCCTGAGCGGGAGGCCAATCCTGTGGCGGATTCCGCGATAGCACCCGATATCCATCAGCCGTTTGATATTAAGCTGGGTTTCAGAACGAAGTTCCCCTTCTATCGTGTAAGCGGAAACCGCTTCCCGAATACGACCAATTTCGTCGTCATTCCAGTCAGACACCTTGGCATCCTCGCTGACGTCAGCTTTTTCCAGAATTTCCTTGGCTCTGTTTTTACCGATACCGTAGATATAGGTAAGGGCTATGACGCCTCTCTTTTGTTTTGGTATATCAACACCTGCAATTCTTGCCATAACTACCCCTGTCTTTGTTTAAATCTAGGATTCTTTTTGTTGATCACGTACAACCGTCCCTTGCGGCGAACGATCTTGCAATCAGCACTTCTTTTTTTAATGGATGCTCTAACTTTCATCGTATCCGGTTTCTTAGTATCTGTACGTTATTCTAGCTTTTGTCAAATCATACGGGCTCATTTCAAGCTTCACCTTATCCCCCGGAAGAAGCTTGATATAGTGCATGCGCATCTTTCCGGAAATATGGGCGGTAACTACATGCCCGTTTTCCAATTCCACACGGAACATGGCATTGGAAAGCGCTTCTATAATTGTCCCGTCCTGTTCTATGGGAGCCTGTTTAGCCATACAATTATGCTACTTTTCTGTTTTTACCTGTTTTCATGAGCCCGTCATAATGGCGGTTCAGCAGATAGGCATTGACCTGTTGAACGGTATCGATGGCTACCCCTACCATAATCAGAAGGGAAGTGCCCCCGTAAAACAGGGCCCAGCTGGGCTGAATATTGATCAGCTTCACCACGATTGCCGGGAAGACCGCCAGGATGGCCAGGAATATCGAGCCCGGAAGGGTGATGTGAGACATTACCCTGTCCAGGAAATCCCCGGTTTCCTTTCCGGGGCGTATCCCCGGAATAAATCCACCGCTGCGTTTAAGGTCATCAGCCATCTTGTTGGTGGGCACCGTAATCGCCGTATAGAAATACGTAAAGATGATAATCAAAACTGCAAACAGAATGTTATAAGCCAGTCCGAAAATATCCTGGAACTGAACTTCCATCCACTGCCCTACGGCCGTGCTGTTGAAGGTCCTTCCAAGCAGACCCGGAGCAAACATGATTGCCTGAGCAAAGATGATGGGCATTACCCCGGAAGCATTCAACTTCAGGGGGATGTACTGACGGGAGCCCATTACGTTCTTTTCATAGCCGCCTGAAGCCGTGCGCCTGGCGTACTGTACCGGAACCCGGCGGACTGCCATCACCAGCAGTACACTGGCCAGGATAACCACAAACCATAGGATTAGTTCCACCAGGATCAGCATCGGGCCGCCATTGCCGTTCAGGCGGGAAGCAGCCTCCTGAACAAAGGCCTGAGGCAGGGTTGCAATGATCCCGATCATAATCAGGAGGGAAATCCCGTTCCCGATCCCCTTATCGGTGATTTTCTCACCCAGCCACATGGCGAACACACAACCGGTTACCAGGATGATGACTGCAGGGATTATAAAATTCAGTCCCTTCCCGAGCAAAAAGGCGCTGTCCGGAACTCCAAGAGCGCCAAGGCTGTACAGGTAAGCCGGAGCCTGAACGATACAGATGGCGATGGTAAGCCAGCGGGTAATCTGTGTTTTGGTCTTGCGGCCGCTTTCCCCTTCCTTATCCAGTTTCTGGAGGTACGGAATGGCGATACCCATCAACTGTACCACAATGGAAGCTGAGATATACGGCATAATCCCCAGGGCAAACACGGAAGCGTTGGCGAAAGCCCCGCCCGTGAACGCATTGAGGATTCCCAGGATACCCTGCTCTGTATTGGATGAAAGCTCGGCGAGCTGTGATGTATCGATACCCGGGAGTACCACCTGGGCACCAAAGCGGTATACCAGTAAAAGCCCCAGGGTCACAATGATGCGGGACCTCAGTTCCTCAATCTTCCAAATATTGGCTATGATCTCAAAAAATTTCCTCATAAAGCCTGCGCTTATAAACTTATGGCCTCTCCACCAGCAGCCTCGATAGAAGCTTTGGCGCTGGCCGTAAATTTATGTGCCGTTATTTTCAAAGGGGCCTTCAATTCACCCCGTCCCATGATTTTTACCAGGTCGTTCTTGCCGGCAAGTCTCATTTCCACCATCTGCTCGAGGGTGAGCTCCTTTTTGACAGCCCCGTTGTCGACCAGTCCCTGAAGCGTATCCAGGTTGATCCCGCGGTATTCCTTCCGGTTGATGTTGTTAAACCCGAATTTGGGTACCCGGCGCTGCAGGGGCATCTGGCCTCCCTCAAACCCGATCTTCCTGGAATATCCTGACCGGGATTTGGCTCCTTTGTGGCCACGGGCAGCCGTGCCACCTTTGCCGGAACCCTGTCCGCGCCCTACGGTTTTTCCAGCTTTGTGTACAGAACCTTTCGCCGGTTTTAAATTCGATAAATCCATACTGCGTTACTTTTAAGCTTCTTCCGTAGAAACCAGGTGTTTTACTTTACTGATCATTCCAAGGATGCTGGGGGTTTGCTCATGCTCCACCTGCTGTCCTATTCCGCGCAGTCCCAGAGCCTGCAGGGTCCGCTTCTGATCCTGAGGGCGTTTGATACTGCTTTTAACTTGTTTTACTCGAATTTTTGCCATGGTTCCTGCCTGCTTATCCGTTGAAAACTTTATCCAGGGAAATACCGCGTTGTTTGGCCACCGTACCGGCATCCCTCAGCTGCAGCAAGGCGTCAAAAGTAGCCTTTACCACGTTGTGGGGGTTGGATGAACCCTGGGATTTGGACAGAACGTCCTGAACCCCAACGGATTCAAGAACCGCTCGCACTGCCCCGCCAGCGATCACCCCGGTACCGTGTGATGCAGGCTGGATATAAACCCGGGCACCTCCGTATTTTCCCTTTTGTTCGTGTGGAACGGTACCTTTGTTCAAAGGAATGCGAACCAGGTTCTTTTTGGCATCCTCGACCGCTTTGGCAATTGCCGTGGCAACTTCCTTGGACTTGCCGAGTCCGTGACCGACAACGCCATTCTCATCACCTACCACTACAATGGCAGAGAATCCGAAGGCCCGGCCTCCCTTGGTCACCTTGGTAACCCGTTGAACACCCACCAGACGGTCCTTAAGTTCAAGGCCCCCCGGTTTTACAGTTTCCACATTTTTGTATTTCCCGTACATAATTCCTATTAAAATTTTAATCCGCCTTCTCTGGCACCTTCTGCGAGTGATTTAACTCTTCCATGGTATTGATAACCTCCCCTGTCAAAAGCTACGGCTTCCACACCGGCGGCCATGGCTTTCTTTGCGAGCAGCTTGCCTACCTCGGCGGCTTTCTCTGTTTTTGTTCCCTTGGCCCCGTCCAAATCCTTGTCGCGGGAAGAGGCGGCTGCCAGGGTCTTACCACTGGTGTCATCGATGATCTGTGCGTAGATCTCCTTGTTGCTGCGGTAAACAGAAAGGCGAGGCCGCTCCGCGGTGCCGAAGGAAACCTTGCGGATCCGTCTTCTGATCTTGTTTCTTTTTTCAGACTTTGTTAGTCCCATAATCCCTGTGATTAAGCTGATTTACCTGCTTTTCTTCTGATTTGTTCACCCACGAACTTGATGCCTTTTCCTTTGTATGGCTCAGGTTTGCGGAAAGAACGGATCTTAGCCGCGATCTGCCCCACCAGTTGCTTGTCGTGAGAAGTGAGTTTGATAAGCGGGTTCCTCCCTTTCTCGGAGGTAGTCTCCACCTTCACTTCGGGAGCCAGTTCCATAACAATGTTATGCGACATGCCCAGTGCAAGATCCAGCTTCTGTCCCTGGTTGCTGGCACGGTAACCAACCCCTACCAGTTCCAGTTCTTTGGTCCAGCCTTTGGAAACCCCCAGAATCATATTGTTAATAAGGGAACGGTAAAGGCCGTGCTTCGCTTTATCAGACTTCTTCTCGGAGTTCCTGTTTACGACTACTTCTCCATCGGCAACAGAGACTTCCACGTCACTGAACTCCTGATGCAGTTCCCCGAGTTTCCCTTTTACGGTTACAACGTTGTCTGCCACCTCAACGGTAACACCCTCTGGAATGGCGATCGGATTATTTCCTATTCTAGACATGCTGCTGATTCTT
>SBFL01000278.1 GCA_006227965.1 Bacteroidota bacterium
TTTTTTCGCCGGGCTTTACCCGGAGGATATCCCCGGGCTGAATCCGGTCAATGGATACTACCTCCTCACGACCCTCCTTTACCCGAATGGCCGTGTTCGGGGCTAACCTGAGCAATTCCCTGACTGCTGAACTTGTCTTGCTATGGGCCCGTGCTTCCAAAACCTGCCCCAGGAGTACCAGGGTCAGGATTACGGTTGCAGCTTCAAAATACACGTGCACGGTTCCCGTTTCCGTTTTAAACTGGGTTGGGAAGAATTCCGGGAAGAGCAGGCCGAAAACACTAAAAAGCCAGGCAACACCCGAGCCAATACCGATAAGGGTGAACATGTTCAGGTTCCAGGTCCGAATACTTCGGTAGGCCCTGCGGAAAAACATCCAGGTAGCGTAGAATACCACCGGCAGGGATAGGGCGAACTGAATCCAGTTCCAGTATTTCAGCTCCAGGATGTCACGAAGGGGATTGCTCCGGAGCATATCGCTCATTGCTATCCCAAAAACAGGAAGGGTAAAGGCCAGGGCGACCCAGAATTTCCGGAGCAACACCCGGTAGGTTTTGTCCTCTGCCGAAAGCCGGGGTTCCTTTTCCACCAGGTCCATCCCGCAAATGGGGCAGCTGCCGGGGTGGTCCTGAACAATTTCGGGATGCATGGGACAGGTCCACGATCCTGAGGAAGTACTGGAATTACGTTGCTCCTCGACAAGGTCCATTCCGCATACGGGGCAATCCCCCGGTTGCGGATACGTCTTCTCGCCTTCGCAGTGCATCGGGCAATAGAAAGTGCCGGTTCCCTGCCCTTCCGGATCCGGGGTCTCGCTGTGCACCACCTCAGGGGCCTTCCCGGGCAAATGGATACTATAGTGACCCCCTATTGCTTTCAGCGCCTCCTGAAACCTTGCCAATGGAACGTGCTTTTCCATTTCAATGACCGCCTCGGCACGTTCCAGATCAACGCTGACCCGTGATACACCTTCCACCCCGGAAAGGGCGGTCTCGACCTGGGACCGACATCCCAGGCATGTCATGCCGTGTATGTGATAGGTGTGCTTCATTGTTGTTATTCTAAAACCCGTTTACTCGGAAGGGGTCCCGTGGATGGCTTCCTGCCCTTAAAAACCACCCTGCCATATTGCAGGTCCAAATGAACAAAGAACCTTTCAGAACCCCATGGAATTTTCCCTAAAGCGCCCCAAAGGTTTTTTCCACCTTTCCGCAACGCAACATGGCATCCCCAAAGTAGGGGTTCAGGATCTCCTCAGAATCCGAGAACCAGAAAGCCCCGGTATTCTCAAATGCCATGGGGCAATATTGCTGGTAGATTTCCCCTGAATTCAGGTGTGACTCCAGGTGAGGTACCATTGCCTTGCTCAGCATAAAGAAAATGGCGCGCTGTTCCCCCAGATTATCACTCGCAGCCAGTGCAGCTATGGATTTGGATACTTCAGGCATCCCTTCCAGGCCAATTTCGCCCATTCCACGCGCAATTTCCTGAGCCCTGGCCGGGTCAGAAGCAACAAGCGACTCCTTTAGTGAAAAGTACTGGTTGAAAAACGCGTTGAGTTCTTCTTTGTCAAAGCCAATTCCGGCTGCTTCGGGTTCACCGGCGGCCTTGGCTTCGGTTTCCGTGGAAGCCTGCTCCGCTGCGGGGGCTTCTTTCTTCTTGTCCCCGCAGGAGGCCAGCAATGCCGCGCTGGTTAAAGCCAGCAACAGGGTTTTCAGAACTTTGGATTTCATAAATGCTCGTTTCATAGGTATTTGAATTTAAGTGATTTGACAATTATATAGGCCGGTGTTCCCGTATTTGGGAACCTGCCATTTTTTTCTATTCAGTGATGTATTTAATAAGGGCCGTTTGTTCATAATACATGCGGGTAGCTTCGACCTTGTCGACCAGAAACTTCAACTGAAGTTCCTGTATTTCCAGCACGTCGCTGAAATCGATGGTTCCCGTCTCGTAATTCCTCAGCAGGATCTGCTCCGCATCCCTTGCCTGTTTCAGGTTGTTATCCTGGGTACGGTACCTGATCCGGGCATTATTCCGGCCGGCCTTTGCCCTTGCCAGGGCCGTTTCAAGCACATTAAGACGTTCCTGTTTCAGGGTTTCGAGTTCCCGCTGGCGGAGTTCGTTTTGTTTGGTGCGCGAATCATACCTGTTGTTGAAAATGGGGATGTTCAGGGATACCATTGGCATTAGGATATCCTTTCCGTTGTCGCTGAAATCCAGGCCGGGCCTTTCAGCCACGGGGATGTAGTCCAGTCCAAAGCCCAGGGTGGGAGCTCCCTCTTTCTGGTTGAGTATTTCAGCTCGCGTAACCGATTCATACAATTTATCATACCGGAGCAACTCCGGATTCAACTGCAGGCTGTCACCTGTATCGGGATCCGATTCCGGGACGGTCACCCCACTAAGAACAACAACCTCCCTAGCGGCTTCCCGGTTGAGCAATCCGTTGAAAGCCGCCTGTGCCGCCAGGAATTCCTGCTGCAGGATTTCACGCTGCTGCTGCAATTCGTTCTGCCGGATCTGCAGCCGAAGTACATCAACCGCACTTGCCTGGTTTACCTCCACCGAAGTCAGTGCCAGCTGCTCATAGGTCTGCAGCAGGGCAATGTTCTCCTCCAGGACTTCCTGTTTAGCCCTCAGTGCATACAGGCCGTAATACGTCTGGGTGACCTGCAGGGCCAGCTTCCTCCCTGCAATCACATATTCCATATATTCGCTTTCCGCCAGGGCCGTGGCGTACTCCTGTCGGCTGGAGAGGGTACCGAACCATGGAAGCATCTGCCTGACCGAAAACCGCGCTTTCTGCGCACCCGTGCGTGTCTCCGGTTCGCTGACAAATACTCCTGCACTTATTTCTGTTGAAGGAATGCGGTCTGCCTCCCTCGTTTTTTCCTCTGCTATCTGATAGCGAAGTTCAAAGGCCTGTAGTTCCGGATTGTTCTCCCGGGCCTCCCGAATATAGGCAGGCAAATCCTGAGCGTGAAGCACGCCGGATACTAACAAACAACAAATCAATCCCACTGATTTCATTTCGCATTGACTTTAAGTTCTATTTCCTTTTTCCAACCGAAGAGGACCGGTACCACAAAAAGGGTCATCAGGGCGATCAGCATACCCCCGAAACTCGGGATGGCCATGGGAATCATGATGTCACTTCCCCGACCTGTGGAGGTGAGTATCGGCAACAGTGCAAGGAGGGTGGTTGCAGTGGTCATCAGGCAGGGCCGTATCCGCTTTTCCCCCGCTTCAACCACCGAATCCCGGACTCCCTGCAGTGTGTCCGGCCGGTTCTTTGAAAAGGTCTGGGTTAGGTAGGTGGCCATAACAACCCCGTCATCGGTGGCGATGCCAAACAGGGCGATAAACCCGACCCATACCGCCACACTGAGGTTAATGGTGTGCATCTGGAATAAGTCCCGCAGGTTTTCCCCGAATACGCTGAAATTCAAAAACCAGTCCTGTCCATAGAGCCAGATCATCAGAAAGCCCCCGGCAAAAGCCACTGCAATGCCTGAGAAAACCATCAGGGAGGTGGCGGTACTGCGGAACTGGAAATACAGGATCAGAAAAATGATCAGCAGGGATAATGGCACCACCACGGACAATGTCTTTGCCGCCCGCAACTGGTTTTCATAGGTCCCGGTAAAGGCATAGCTGACCCCCTTGGGCACCACCAGCGCCCCGCTGGCCTGCTTTTGTTTGAGCAGCTGCTGAGCATTTTCAACAACGTTTACCTCTGGAAAGCCGTCCAGTTTATCAAAGAGGACATACCCTACCAAAAAGGTATCCTCACTCTTGATCACCTGAGGCCCCCGTTCGTAACGGACATCCACCAGTTCGCCCAGGGGGACGGGGACGCCTTTTTCCACGGGCACATAGATATTCTTCAAATCCTCAGGACTGTCCCTTAGCTCCCGGGGGTACCGCACCCTGACGGAATACCTTTCACGGCCTTCGACGGTTTGGGTATTGGGAGCCCCTCCCACAGCCACTGAAAGGATTTCCTGAACCTGTTCAATGGTAATTCCGTAGCGGGCCAGCCGCTGTCTGTCTATATCGATCAGCAAATAGGGCTTGCCCACAATTCGGTCTGCGAAAACGGCCTGTCCCTTTACGCCTTCAACCTGTTTCAGGAGGGTTTCCAGCTCCATGGCAAAAGCTTCTATATCCTTCAGGTTCTGACCTTTCACCTTGATTCCCATGGGAGCCCGCATACCGGTCTGCAGCATCACCAGGCGTGTTTCTATGGGCTGTAGTTTTGGGGCCGACGTTATACCGGGAAGGCGGGTAACCCGTACGATCTCATCCCAGATGTCATTCGGGGAGCCGATTTCAGGGCGCCAGTTCCGGTAATATTCCCCATCTGCATCCGGAATCAGCAGGCGCCGGTCAATGCGGAAAGGGTCCAAAAGGTCCTCCGTATTGTAGTCTGCCGTACTATTTGGGTAGTTCGGGTTGGCCACCAGTTTCCCGTTGCCCAATTCAAACAAGCCGTCCGTATTTACCCGATAGCGTTGAGGCCTGCCCGCTTCATCCCGCTGGTATTCCTCCCGATACTGGATTAGGTTTTCATACATGGAAAGGGGGGCGGGATCAAGGGCCGATTCAACCCGGCCCGCCTTGCCGACAACGGTTTCAACTTCCGGGATCCCCGAGACGGCCATGTCCAGTTGCTGCAATACCCTTTTATTTTCGGCCACTCCGGAATGGGGAAGGGAGGTGGGCATCAGCAGGAAGGACCCCTCGTTCAGGGACGGCATGAATTCTTGCCCCGTATTGCGCATTATCAGGATACCAAGCAAGACCAGGGATACCGGTAAACTCAGGAACAACACCTTATTTTTGAGGGCCCAGCGCAGTATACGGGTATAATAATTGCGGAAGATCAAGAAAACCCCCAACAACCCGAAACAGATCAGGGCAACGAATACAAAGTTGATGGCAATACCCCGGTCAAACCCAAGGGGTCTCCAGTAAGCGGCCAGCATCCCGACTATGATCAGGGCGGAAAGCCCAATGGCATTATGGTTCTGCCGGGCAGCAAGTTTTGTCAGGATTCCCGCGGGCAGTCGGGATTCCCGATGAAGGACCCCTATAAGGCCAAGGGCCCCGAAGCCCAGCAGGGCCAGCCCCAGCCAGTAGCCAAACCCAACCGTCAGTATTCCCGCAGCGATCAGTACCCCACTGGCAACATAGTGTCCAATGTTTTTCAGCTCCCTTTTACGAAATAGAAAAGCTGCAAAAGGAGGGATCAGGAAAAGGGCTATGACGATGGAGGCGGCCAGGGCCATTGTTTTGGTGAACGCCAGGGGCCGGAAGAGTTTCCCTTCCGCCCCGATCATTGTGAATACCGGGATGAAGCTGATAATGGTGGTAAGCACGGCCGTCAGTATCGCCCCGGACACTTCTTCCGTGGCATTATAAACCACCGTGTTCACCGGCAACTGTTGTGTTTCCTCCCGGTTCTTGTTATCCTCCAGGTGCCGTATGATATTTTCGGATAGGATGACCCCTACATCCACCATGGTCCCTATCGCAATGGCGATTCCGGACAGGGCTACAATGTTGGCATCCACCCCGAAAAGCTTCATGGAAATAAAAACCATCAGCACCGCGACGGGAAGCAGTCCCGAGATCAAAATTGAAGCGCGAATGTTGAAGACCATGACCACAATGACCAGGATGGTGATCAGGATTTCCAGGCTGAGGGCTTCCTCAAGGGTACCCAGGGTCTCCTGGATCAGTTCGGTCCGGTCATAGAAGGGAACGATGGTCAGCTGGGAGGTCCGGCCATCCTCCAGTACCCGGGAAGGCAATCCGGAGGCTATTTCAGCCATCCGTTCTTTGACATTTTCAATGACTTCAAGCGGATTGGCACCATAGCGGGCCACCACGACCCCACCGACTACTTCGGCCCCTTCCTTGTCCAGGATGCCACGACGGGGAGCAGGGCCCAGATGGACCCTGGCAATATCCTTGACCCGGATGGCGGTAAAGTTTTCAGAGGCTACCACGGCGTTCTCGATATCCGCCAGGCTATCTACGTACCCAAGGCCGCGCACGAGGTATTCCGCCTGATTGATCTCCAGGGTTTGTGCACCGATATCCCGGTTGGATGACTTCACGGCCTGAACGACATCCCTGAGGTGGATACCGTATTGACGCATCAGTTCAGGGTCAACGTCGACCTGGTATTCCTGAACAAAACCACCGATGGAGGCCACCTCGGAAACACCATCAGCGGCAGACAGGGCGTATTTCACATAGAAATCCTGTATGCTTCTCAACTCATTCAGATCCCAGCCTCCCGTAACCCTGCCGTCAGGATCGCGTCCTTCCAGGGTATACCAGAAAATCTGTCCCAGTGCAGTGGCATCCGGGCCCAGTTTGGGATTGACCCCTTCGGGCAAAAGGCCGGATGGCAAAGAATTAAGCTTTTCCAGGATACGACTTCGGGACCAGTAGAATTCCGCCTCCTCCTCAAAAATGATATAGATGCTGGAAAAACCGAACATGGAAGAGCTCCGGATGGTGCGTACCCCGGGAATCCCCAGGAGGGATGTGGTCAGGGGGTAGGTAATTTGGTCTTCAATATCCTGAGGGCTGCGACCGGGCCATTCGGTAAAGACAATCTGCTGGTTTTCGCCAA
>SBFL01000311.1 GCA_006227965.1 Bacteroidota bacterium
CCATACCCATTGCGACCAGGTAGGGTAAACGCTTTATCTTGGTCCAGAGCCCTCCTTGATACTTGTCTATTGGCTTCATCTAACCGAATCGTCTTTTTGAACAGGAAAGATACGAAAATGACAGGGCTTTACCACCAAATCTCTGTACAGACCCCATATTTATTCCAGGGAAAAGTGTAAAACCCTTTATGTAACTTTGCATGGATTTTCAAAGTGATGAAAAAAGTCCCGAAAAAGACGCTGGAAGACCTGGAATTCCCCCGGGTGATTGCCCTGTTGGCGGAACGATGTGTGACGGGTCCCGGCAGGGAAAATGCCGAAAAGGCACACCCCTTCCTCAGGGTGGGATCTTTGCGGGAATCACTTGGACGTACACAGGAATACCTGGCTTCCTTTCAAAGTGAGAACCGTATTCCAAACCACGGGTTCGAGTCTGTGGATTCGGACCTGCATCTGCTCAGGCTGGAAAACAGCCTGCTCCCGGTAGAGGCATTCCGGAGGTTTTCGGCCCTTAGCAACCTGATCCAGACTCACCAACGCTTTTTTAAAAAATTTTCGGAGTACTTCCCCTTTTTGCAGGCGTGGGTGCAAAAGGCAACTTTCAAAAAGGAAATCCCCGAGGCCGTGGATGGCGTAATCGATCGCCATGGGGAGATAAAAGATACCGCCTCTCCCCGCCTCGCTGAAATCCGCAAACAGGTACGGACCCTCCATGGGAAGATAAACCAAAGCTTCAATGCGGCTTTGTCCCGCTACCTTCAGGCAGAATTTCTGGATGAAATCCGGGAATCGGTGGTGGAAAACCGTCGTGTCCTGGCGGTAAAGGCCATGTACCGCAGAAAAGTGAAGGGCAATGTGATGGGAACCTCGAAGACCGGGAGCATCGTTTACATCGAGCCAGATGCAGTACTGGCACATTCCAGGGAATTACAATTGCTTCACCTTGAGGAGCGGGAGGAACTGGAACGGATCCTCCGCAGCCTGGCTTCAGAAATCCGCCCCTTTATCCCAGACCTTGAAGTGTACCAGCATCTCATGGCGGAGATTGATCTAACGGCCGCTAAGGCCTCCCTTGCCAGGGATATTGGTGGTGTGCTGCCTGAAATCAATGAGGATCGGCGTCTTTTCCTAAGGGATGCCTATCATCCGCTGTTGTTATTAAACAACAATAAACGGGGTGAGAAAACCTGGCCCCAGACCCTGGAACTTCATCAGGAAAACAGAATCGTGGTGATTTCCGGACCAAACGCAGGGGGTAAGAGTATTACCCTGAAGACCATCGGGCTGTTGCAACTTATGCTTCAGAGCGGCATGCTCATCCCTGTGCATGAAGGGAGTTCCTGTTGCCTGTTTGAACAGGTCCTGACCGACATCGGTGACAACCAGTCCATAGAGAACCACCTGAGCACCTATTCCTACCGGCTTAAGAACATGAATCGGTTCCTTCGAAAATGCAGTGAGGAGACCCTGTTGTTAATCGATGAGTTTGGGACGGGAAGCGACCCTGAGCTGGGTGGGGCCCTTGCTGAAACCTTTCTGGAGTCCTTTTATGAGTGTGGGGCATTTGGGGTCATTACCACCCATTATGCCAATTTAAAGGCCCTTGCGGATGAGCTTCCCCATACTTCCAATGCCAATATGCTGTTCAACAGCAAGACCCTGGAACCTATCTTTCAACTCGAAATGGGGCAGCCCGGCAGTTCCTTCACCTTTGAGGTGGCCCAGAAAAATGGGATTCCTTACAGTCTGATCAACAGGGCAAGGAAGAAAGTAGCCGGGGAGAAACTGCGCTTTGACAAAACCATTGCCAGGCTTCAGAAAGAGCGCAGCAAAATGGCCAGGACGGAAGACCGCTTGCAGGAAGAAGAGAGCAAGGCCCGGGAGGAGGCCAGAAAGCTGGAGCAGCTCAATGTGCGATTGCAGGATAAACTCAGTAGTTATCAGGAACTATACGACTATCACCAGCGTATGATACATTTGGGCACCAAGGTGGACAAAGCTGCCGAGGCGTATTTCCTTAATGGAAAAAAGCGGCCCCTGATCTCAGAATTGCTCCGGATTGTGGAAACTGAAAACAGCAAGCGCAAGAAAAAGGGGGCGGAGGATCGAAAACTCGAAAAATCCCGTAAGGAGAAGGCCAGGAAAGACGTGATCCAGGAAGTCCGGAAGATACGAACCAAAAAGGCCCAGGAAAATAAAAAGCAGGCCATGGAAGCTGCCCAAAAGCCAAAGCCTGTGCTTCGTGTGGGCGACAGGGTGAGATTAGCAGACGGTAAATCTGTAGGAAGTATTGACAGCATTGAAAAGAACAAGGCCATTGTCAACTACGGGCAGTTTACTACGAATGTAAGCCTCGATCAGCTGGAGCTCGTGGAGGCAAATAGAAAATAGTCAGGCAGGGATGATCATGTCAGGTTTAAGTTGAAAAATGAAAAGCCCCCCCTTCCCTCCCCCGACCAAAAATTACCCAAACCCACTGTAATTCCATAGCAGTATTCACCCTTTCTGAGGAATGTTTTTCAGTTCAGTAAAGGACCCTGAACCCCTGCTCAGACCTCGGAGGAACAGGTTCCGTATCTACCCGTACTACCCTGGCCCGATCCGGACCCCTGCGACACCAGCGGATAAATTCCTCCACCCCGAAAGGTTCGCCCTGAACCTCGGCCAGTACCCCCCCGTTGTCCAGGTTTTTAACCCAGCCGGCAAGGCCCAGTGCAGTTGCCTTGGCCAGTGCACTTTTGCGATAAAATACCCCCTGGACCCTTCCGGTTATGGTGATACGTACTCGTTTCATGAAAGCAGGCATTTAAGAGTTTGTGACCAGGTGTTTCTTTCGGCCAGATAGTTACCTTTGCGCCATGGATGGAACGGAAGGTAAAAAAATCATTTTATTTGACGGAGTCTGCAATCTTTGCAACGGAACCGTACAATGGATCATCCGGCGGGATTCCAGGGATATCTTCAGGTTTGCACCCCTGCAGGGCGAGGTTGGGCGGGAACTCGCCAGGGCAAGACAAATCGATACGGACCAGGTAGACTCCATCATCCTGATAGATCCTGGGGTTGCCTATTATATAAAATCGGATGCGGCCCTGGAAATATCCCGCAGATTAAAAGGGTACCGCCTGCTTCCTTTTATTTTTGGTTGGATCCCTAAAAGCATACGGGATGGAATTTACGACCTGGTAGCACGAAACCGGTATCGCATTTTTGGCAAAAAAGAGGAATGTATGGTGCCAACCCCGGAACTCAAAGCCAGGTTTCTGGAAGGATCCTGACAACCAGGGGCGGTTTACCTGCCGGAATTACGGGCAAACCCCAGCGAATAATTCGAAAATTTACGGCAAGAGGGAACAATAGGCCCTGTCCGGATTCTCCAAAGTATTCCAACTTACTTCTTGTCCTTGTGGAGCACTTCATCCAGGTGGTCATCCCAGTTTTGCACATGAGGTTTCCCAAGTTTTCCAACCGACTTGGCCACTAGCATTGAAACCGTGGCATCTCCGGTTACATTTACGACGGTACGCATCATATCCAGCGGCCTGTCTACAGCAAAAATAAGGGCAAGGCCAATGGCCAGTTTGTCAGAGGGAAACCCAATAGATTCAAGTACGATTACCAGCATGACCATTCCGGCACCGGGAACGGCTGCCGAACCAATGGAAGCCAGCAGGGCTGTCAGAATGATGGTCAGCTGACCGGAGAGGGTCAGTTCGAATCCAAGCGCCTGGGAGATGAAAACGGCTGCAACCCCCTGGTAAAGGCTTGTCCCGTCCATATTGATGGTGGCGCCAACAGGCAGGACAAAACTGGTAACTTCCTTATCCACACCTATGTGTTCTTCCACCCGTTCCATGGTCACCGGGAGGGTAGCCGCGCTGGAACTCGTTGAAAATGCCAGAAGTTGTGCGGGGCTGATACGGCTTAAAAAAGTGAAGGGGTTGTAGCGTGTAAAAACAGACACCACCACACAGTAAAATACGATCATGATGGCAAGCCCCAAAACCACTACTCCGCTGTATTTCAGCAGGGCGTATAATAAATCAGGGTCTCCGGAAGAAACAACAACATTGGCAAGCAGGGCAAAGACAGCCACCGGAGCAGTCAGCATGATCAGGTCCACCATTTTAAGGACGACATCATTGAGGGCATCAAAAAATTCCTTCAGGGGCCGCGCGGCCTTTTCTCCAATCAGCAACATCGATATCCCAAGGAAGATAGTGAAGAAAATTACCTGGAGCATAAGCCCGTTGTCGCTCACTGCACGGAAGGCATTATCCGGGACCATATCGACCAGGAATTGCAACGGACCACCCTCCTTCTGGCGGCTGGCTTCTTCCAGTTTGGAGGTTACCCCTGCATCGGAGGCGTAGGTTTCCGTGAGCTGTGCGATGGTTGCATCCGATATCCCGTCCCCGGGTTTGAGCAGGTTTACCAATGCCAGTCCGATACAGATGGCGACTACCGTTGTTACGATATAAGTAGCAATGGTGCGCAGGCCAATATTCTTGAACTTGCTGATGTCCTGCAAATCAGAAATCCCTTTGACAAGGGAGGCGAGAATCAGGGGAATGGCGATAAGCTTGAGCAGTTTTACAAAGATGGTCCCGAAAGGGTTGATCCAATCCTGTACAAAACCGGCTCCCCATTGTGGATAGGTCATTGCAAATCCGAATAGGATACCGATCAGCATACCGATCAGGATCTGCCAGTGCAGTTCGAGCTTCCTCATAAGCGGGTGCGAATTTAAGGTTGGAAGATACTATTTTTAATAGGAACCCCTAAATGACCTCTTACAATTTGGAAAGGCGTGACAGTAATTTGAAGTCGGCCAGGACCAGGGCAGCCATGGCTTCTACTATGGGCACGGCCCTGGGTACCACGCAGGGATCGTGCCTTCCCTTCCCCTGAAGTTGTACCACTTTTCCTTCCCGGTCAATGGTATCGTATTGCTGCAACAAGGTGGCCACAGGTTTGAAGGCTACATTGAAGTAGATGTCCATCCCGTTGCTGATTCCCCCCTGAATCCCTCCGGAAAAGTTGCTGCGGGTACTGCCATCCGGATTGAAGGCGTCATTGTGATCACTTCCGAGCATCTGTACGCCATCAAAACCGCTGCCGTACTCAAACCCCTTGACTGCGTTTATGGACAACATGGCCAGTGCGAGCCTGGCATGGAGTTTATCGAATACCGGCTCGCCAAGACCTGCGGGCACATTGCTGACGACACAGGAGATCACGCCCCCTACGGTATCCCCTTGTTTACGCACCTGTTTTATATAGGCCTCCATTTCGGCTGCCATTTCAGGGTCCGGGCAGCGCACCGGGTTGGATTCTGTCTTGGAAAGGTCCAGGTCTTCATAGGGCTTTTGCAACTTTATGGAACCCACCTGAGAAACATAGGCCTGGATCTCCACATTACCCAAAAGCTGTTTGGCAATAGCGCCGGCTACCACACGGCTCACCGTTTCCCGGGCAGAACTGCGCCCCCCGCCGCGATAGTCCCGAAAGCCGTATTTCTGATCGTAGACATAATCGGCATGGGAAGGCCTGTAAGTCTCCTTGATATGGGTATAGTCCCGGGATTTCTGATTGGTGTTCGGTATCAGGAACCCGATGGGGGTACCTGTGGTCTTTCCTTCAAAAATTCCGGAATAAAATTGAACCTGGTCTGCTTCCTTCCGCTGGGTAACGATCGCTGACTGACCAGGTCTGCGGCGGTCGAGGTCGCGCTGAATGGCCTGGAGGTCCAATTCCAGGCCCGCCGGACATCCCTCGAGGATACCGCCGAGGGCCTCCCCGTGGGATTCTCCGAATGTGGTTAATTTCAGTATGGTTCCAAACGAATTTCCCGCCATAGTCCGCTAGTGCTGTTCAAACTGTAAATTCAAAGGTAGCCTTAAAGTCCATGCCGGCCAAAACAGGTGTAATAATATTGATTTAACATTGCGCAGATGTACTTAAACTTCTTTTAACCATAATGTATTCAAATCTTGATGTTCTGCAAATCAGGGGTTATACCCATGGTCCTATTTTTGTGCCTGTATTACGGCAGCATTGAAAAAAAGGCAAATTGAAATAGCGGTGATTTCCGATGTGCACCTTGGGACCTGCCAGTGCCATGCGGAAGAATTATTGGCCTACCTGAGCAGTATAAGGCCCAAAAAACTCATCCTGAACGGGGATTTAATCCACCAGAGCAGGACCACTACCACATACTTTCCCCGGAGTCATTACAGGGTGCTTAAAAAGATATTTGGCATGGCTGCGGCCGGCACGGAAGTCCATTACATTTGTGGCAGCCACGAAACCGCAATGCGCAGTTTCAGGGGTTACAACCTGGGAGATTTTCACATTCATAACAAGCTTTTACTCGAACTGGACGGAATGAAGACGCTGATCTTTCACGGGGATCTATTTGGTATTCTTCCAAGTGCGAAATGGCTTACAAAGTTAGGAAGTCCCGGGTACGGGCTCGGTATCGGCCTGAACCGGGTCTTAAACTGGTTCCGAACAAGGCTCTGCAAACCACCTGTTTCAGCAACGGGTAAGCCGGCCGGGCATCCTGAGAAATCTTCAGTTTTCGTTCAGAGGTTTGAAAATGCG
>SBFL01000357.1 GCA_006227965.1 Bacteroidota bacterium
TGGCTAAAGATAGAGCGGCAGGCCCGAAATCACAAAGCAGTTCAGGCAGTTATTTAAGCCTTTGGGAGTTTTGGGAAGGCCCAGTAGGGAAATGGCGGAATTAATTAAATCCGAAATCCGCTTTTAGGGCGTCCATTTTCTCCAGAGCCATATCTTTGGTCAGGAAATCGATTTCCTTCATTCCAAAAGCCTTTTCAAAGGTTCGAAGGGCTTTTTTGGGCTCTCCCAACTGCTCGTAGTACTCGCCTTCAAAGTAAAACCCAAGCATGGTGTCGGGAAACTCCTTCTTGCACAGGTCCGAAAGGGGCTTCAATGATTCGAAGTCCTCCTTTTTTCGGCAACCGGCATAGATGGCCATGATATCGTTCAGTTCCACGGGCTTTGAAAACCCGAACAGGGTTTGGATGGTCTCATATTTATTCTTGAGGTAATTAAAAACGGGCTCCTCAGAGGTAAGGATCTGCTCCCGGTACTCATCCGGGCTGATGGGCTTGAAGATATCAAAGGTCCGGTCCCAGGCCCTGCCAATCCCATAGGTGGCTACCGACACCTCATTAGCCCCTTCATACCGGTCGAAAAAATAGTGGAACCCCTGGCGGTTCTGTTGGCTCAGGGCCGTATGCAACTGGGTTGTTTGCACACTTTGATCCCCGGGCACGATCAGGTGGTAAAAAAGCGTCTGGTCCATGTCCGCAATCCTTTCGGGAACCCTTGATTCCATTTCCGGGGCCAGAAAGGGTGCGATACTGATGAACGCGCTGAAGATTGACCTTTCCTTGAACAGGTAATAGTTCCCGAAATTGGCGGTAATGCCATATCCCACGAACATTTGAAACGGGGCCACATTGTAGGCGCTTACCATGTAGGGAACGATCTCCAGCCCTATGAACTCGAAAAAGCTCTTCCCCTTTTCATCGGGGAGCCCCGTGCTTTCCTCAAAGGCACAATCTTCCCATCTGAGGTCGTTCTCGCCCTGGCCAATCCCGACGATCAGCGTTTGCGGCATACCCTGGAAGCGGCTGTAAAATTTCGAGGTAGCCACTACCTGGTCAAAAAGGTATTCAGCATCCAGAACGATTACCAGAGGATACTTCAGCTCCGGGTTGTAGTCCTCCGGGATGTAGTATTTCACATTGCGGCGTTCCTGCAATTTGAAAGATTCGAAGATTTCTTCCTTGACCTGTCCCTGCAAGGGAATGGCAGTCCACAGGCAAAGAGCCAGGTAGATAAAGCGTTTCATGCGCATCGGTTTAGACGGGGTTCTGATTGTCCCTGTTCCATAACGGCAGGAGGAGGAAGGATATTGCACCGAAAAATACCACCATCAGCGTCTGGGCGATCCACATAATCCATCCGAATGAGTCTCCCGAAACACTGCTGATCCCGAAAAGGGCGAGGGCTTGGCTTACGGCTATAGGGTACAATCCGATACCGCCGTTGGTGGCAGACATGGCCAGGGCACCCGCCACAAAACCAACCAGGAGCTGGCCTAAATTCAGGGAGATCGTCTCCGGCACGGTGTACTTTATCACCCAGAACATACCGATATAACAAGCCCAGATTAGCAGGGTATGGCCGAGGAAGGCCCATTTCTGCCTCATGTGGAAGATGCTGAGCACCCCTTCAAGCAACCCCTTTAAAAACCCCCTAATTTTCAGGGCCAGGGGATGGGAAGACCTCCTGAGGATGGCGAGCATGACAAAAAGCCCCCCGACTCCCGCCAGGGCAACAAGGATGGTGCCACCAAGGCCGAATCCGCTTTCTGAAATATACATGGCAATGATGGCGGTTTGTGACAGGAGCGCCCCCAGGATTATCAACAGGAGCATGATCACATCGATGACCCGTTCGGTCACGATCGTTCCGAATCCCTTCTGGAAAGGCACTCCTTCATAAGTTGCCAGGGCCGTTGCCCGAAGAACTTCACCAGAGCGGGGAATGCCCAGATTGGCAAAATAGGCCATGAGGATCATCAGCAGGTTGTTCCGCAATTTCGGTTTGTATCCAAGGGGCTCCAGGAGGTAATTCCATCGGATGGCCCTCGAAAAGTGACTCAGTATCCCTATTCCCACGGAAAGCAGCACCCAGAAGAGGTCCGCCTCACCGATGTACTTAAAGATTTGCGCCCGGTCTTCCGGGGAAGTGATGAAGTAGGAATAGCCGATCAGAAATACGCCCAGGGCTATGGGAAGGACGGTTTTCAGTGTTTTTTTGGTTGCGGCCTTCAAAATCAATTGAGCTGATTGTTCTCTTCGTTGGGAAAGACCAGGGCCGGATTAAAGCTGCGCGCCTCCTCCACCTCCATCCAGGCATAGGTGATCAGGATAAGCACGTCCCCTACCGCAACCTTCCTGGCTGCGGCCCCGTTGAGCGTGAGTTCCCCGCTTCCCCTTGGGCCAGGGATGGCATAGGTTTCAAGCCGCTCTCCGTTGTTGTTGTTCACTATCTGAACCTTTTCGCCACGGATAACATTGGCGGCATCCATCAGGTCTTCATCAATGGTGATGCTGCCGATGTAATCCAAGTCGGCACCAGTGACTTTCACACGGTGAATCTTAGACTTGACAACTTCAATTTTCATGGGGCAAAGTTACTTAATTAAGGGCGATATTGTCAATCAGCCGGACCTCGCCAAGGTAGGCCGCAATAAAGGCCCTGTACTTTTTGTTATTCCGTTTTCGGCTTACCGGCTGAAGGGTTTCCGAATCCGCTATTTCGATGTATTCCAGTTTAAAATAAGGGTGGTCTTCAAAAGCCCCCCGGATAAAATCAGTTACGCTGGAAGCACTTTTCGTGCCAAAAAGGGTTTTGCCCTTTTGAAGGGTCTGAAAGATGAATCCGGCTTCCTTTCTGAGACGTTTTGGCAGTAACCGGTTCCGCGAGCTCATGGCCAGCCCGTCCGGTTCCCGGATTATCGGGCAGGGGATGATTTCAACCGGAATCTTTTGCTGATGAGTCAGCTGACGTATGATCTGAAGTTGCTGGTAATCCTTCTCCCCGAAGTACGCCCTTTGAGGCCGGATCAGACCCAGCAGGGATTCCACGATGGTCCCCACCCCGTCAAAATGCCCCGGACGAAATGCCCCTTCCATCACCGTATCCATTCCTTTGAAATCATAATGCCTGGCGCTGATATCCGAGCCATACATCTCAGAGACATCCGGGGCAAACACATGAATATCGCAGGAAAGGGTTTTCAATTTTTCCAGGTCCTCGTCAAGGGATCCGGGATAATTCTCGAGGTCATCGGGGTTGTTGAACTGTGTGGGATTCACAAATACGCTCACCATCACCACCTCGTTTTCCGCACAGGCGCGCCGTACCAGTTCCAGATGCCCCTCGTGAAGGGCACCCATGGTCGGCACAAGACCAAGATCAGCCTTATTCTCTTTCAACTTGCTGCGAAATTGCAGGACATCTCCCTTGGTGGTCAGAACATTCATACCCTTCTCTAACGGGCAGCAAACTTACTATAATTACGGCTATTCTTCATAAATTTTGTAATTTTGCAGCTACGTTTCGGCTACAGACAAAAACGCTCCTCTATGAATGGTAAAAAGGTATTGTTCGTATCTTCTGAATTAGTTCCCTACCTACCTGAAAATACTGTATCAAAAATGTCCTACGAGGCCCCGCGTATGGTCAATAGTAAAGGAGGGCAGATCCGGATTTTCATGCCCCGATACGGAAATATCAATGAACGGAGGCACCAGCTGCACGAAGTGATCCGCCTCTCGGGCATGAACCTTGTCATCAATGACATGGACATGCCCCTTATAATCAAGGTAGCCTCTATTCCAAGGGAGCGGATTCAGGTCTACTTCATAGACAACGAAGAGTACTTCAAGCGCAAGGCAACATTTACAGATGAAAACGGCGAACTTTTTCCCGATAATGACGAGCGGGCTATCTTTTTTGCCAAAGGCGTGGTGGAAACCGTCAAGAAACTCAACTGGTCCCCGGACATCATCCATGTACACGGATGGATGGCTTCCCTGCTGCCGCTCTACCTGCGGGAGTACTATGCGGACGAACCACTTTTTGCAGACAGTAAGATCGTAACTTCCATTTACGGCCAGGGTTTTGAAGGAAGCCTGAGCCCCGACATGGGAGATAAGATTTCCTTTGATCAGATCCCCGGTGACCGCATTGAAATGCTGGCACCTCCCACCTACAATAATTTGTTAAAAATAGCCGTGGATTATTCGGACGCCCTTATTTTAGCCGCCGAGGACATTCCCGAAGAATTGAAGGAGTATGTTGCCGGATCAGATAAACCGGTACTTCCCTATGTTCCCATTCAGGAATTTGAAGAGGCCTACGCCAATTTTTATCAGGCCGAAGTCCTTAAATAGGAATGAATTTCATGAAGCGACTATTTATTTCCCTGGCGGCAGGTATCGGCCTTATTTTAATGACGGGTTCCTGTGAGGAAGAACTGGTTACTATAGGCGATAGCCTTGTGGGGGAGGAACCCTTTACAAGTGGCAAGGTGTTCTACGACGTTTATGCCTTTAACCGCAACATCGAGGCCGTCCCCACAAACCAGCTCCCCGTCTATCAGCTGGGCGTATTTTCTGATCCGATTTATGGCCGAACGGAGGGTGGTATCACCACTCAGCTCTCCCTGGTATCCACTTCGGGAATACAGTTTTTTGGGCGGTACACCCAGTTAAGGGAGGAAACGGATCCGGATATTCCGAATGAAAACGAAACCATCACGGAAGTAATTCTATACCTTCCCTATTTCCAGAAACAGGGTGCAGACAACGATCTGGATGGGGTGATCAATTCCCTGGACGCAGACCCCGAGGATCCAAACAGCGATTCAGACGGGGATGGCCTGACAGACCTGGAGGAACAGTCCAGAGGGACAGACCCCCTCAATCCCGATACGGATGGCGATGGGATCGGTGATGCCGAGGATGAAGTAACCCCCCTGAATATATTTCCCCAGCGCAGGGCCCTTGACAGTATCTATGGGAACCGGGAAGCCCAATTCAATTTTGAGGTGACGCGTTCCTCCTATTTTCTCAGAGATCTGGATCCCAACTCTGGTTTTCAGCAGGAGGAACCCTACTATTCCAACCAAAGCTTTGGACCGGAATTTTACGCCGACGAGCTGTACGAGGGGATCCTTGAGATTTCCGATGAGGAGATCCTGATCTTTGACGAAGACGATCCCGAGACCGAAGAAGATGAATCCCTATTGGTAGTGGAGAGAATACAACCCGGAATCCGGGTTGCGCTGGATCCGGAATTTTTCCAGACTAATCTCCTCGACAAGGAAGGAGATGCGGAACTTCTCAGTGATGCAAATTTCAAGGACTTCATCAGAGGATTGCACCTGTCCCTGACCCCGACTGACGATGATGTCATGATCCTTTTTGACCTGACAAATGCCCGTTTGAGCGTGGAATACGTCTATGATGCCTATGAAGGAGAGGACGTTAGTAAGGTTGAGGCGACACAGGAACTTCGCCTGTTATCCGGAGGTGGAAATCAGTTTATTCAGGGAAATGCCGTCAATTCACTTCAGAGTGAAGCCTACCCGGGAGAGATCACGGAGACCTTTACCACCGGCGTAAACAGGCCAGAAGACAATGTCTCCCGGATCTACCTCAAGGGGGGCGCTGGCACGTATGCAGAAATAGAACTCTTCGACCTGTTGGGTGGAGGAGAAGCCATCAATGAAATAAAGCAGAAAAACTGGGTGATCAATGAGGCCAGCCTGGTTTTCTATGTGGACAGGGAACGCCTTGATGCTGCCGGGGTAACCTACGAACCCCCCCGTCTAAACCTCTACAATGCCGAAACAAACCAACCCCTGTATAACTTGCGGACGGAAACGAACTTCGAGGATTCACCTTTGGGGGTCTTCCTGAATTACGGTGGCCTGCTGGAGAGATCCGGGGGTAAAGGAGTGAAATACAAGGTCAGGATTACCGAACACATCAACAACATCATCCTGAGGGATTCTGCCAATGCGACCCTGGGACTGACCCTCACGGCCGACATCCGGGTAGCCGGTGTTTCCGATGTGTTGCTTCCCGATAATACAGAAAAAGAACTCCCGGTGGGTGGTGGGATCACTCCCATGGGCACTGTGCTCTATGGCAGTAATGTGGATGAGGCTGATCCCAACCGGCTTCGTCTGGAGATTTACTACACGGAAATCAATCCGTAACTCACCGAATATGTAGTAAAATACACCATTCATCCAAAATTTTATCTTTCTTTTAAGCTAAAGCCTACTTTTACATCCTTAAAATACCCAAAATACCATGTGTGGAATAGTCGGATATATTGGACACCGAGAGGCATACCCCATCATCATGAAAGGTTTGCAACGCCTTGAATACAGGGGCTATGACAGCGCTGGTGTCGCCCTCTTTGACGGAACTAACATAAACCTGTCCAAGACCAAGGGAAAGGTGGAGGACCTCAACGGGAAAGCTAAAAGTGAAATCTCGCTTTCGGGCACCGTCGGGATTGGCCATACCCGCTGGGCTACACATGGGGTGCCCAACGATGTGAATTCCCACCCGCACTACTCGAATTCCGGGGACCTTGTGATTATCCACAACGGGATCATCG
>SBFL01000349.1 GCA_006227965.1 Bacteroidota bacterium
GAGATTTCATTTATCAGGGAGGTTCCCAGGCCCTGGCCTGTAGATGAACTTTTAAAGTAGATCTTTTCGATAAAGATGGAACTCCCGCGGGGCATGGATCTGTGGTCTTTTTCGAGGTCCAGTTTGCAGATCCCTGCCGGGGCACCGCCGCAGCACACCAGCCAGAGCTGCAGGTTTGGACTTGATAATTCCGCCTGCACGATTTCAGAGGTAAAGTTGCGCGTGAGATAGGGCCAGGGATCCCCTCCGGGCCAAAGGTGGCAGTAATGATCTCTGTAGGCGGCTTTCCCGGTTTCCAGATACAGGGGAATATCTTCCTCCCGGAGCCGTATGATTTCAGGCTCCTGACATCTGCGGGTGGTTTCGACTTTCAGGGCGTTTCCTTCCATTTGATGTTGCAACCAAGGCTTGGTTTCTGGTCCTGCGGCATGGGGGTTCCCTCCATCAGGCAGTCCAGCGCATTCCTTAGATCCCCCCCTGTTACAGGGACGTCATTTCCCGGCCTGGAACCGTCGAGCTGGCCCCGGTAGCGCAGTTTCAGTTCGGGCCCGAAAAGGTAAAAATCAGGAGTGCAGGCTGCCTGATAGGCCTTTGCTACTTCCTGTGAGGCATCGTACAGGTACGGGAAGGAATAGCCTTCCCGGGCTGCGGTTTCCTTCATTTTATCCGGGTGGTCCTCCGGGTAGTTCTCCACGTCGTTGCTGGAGATGGCTATGAAACCGAAACCCCTCTCCTGGTAATCTGACGCCATACGTACGATCTCAGTGTTTACATGCTTCACGAAAGGGCAGTGGTTACAGATGAACATGATCAGTGTCCCCTTTGTGCCTTTCAAATCCCCAAGGGAATAGTCCTTTCCACTCCTGGTGTCGGGCAGGCTGAATTCCGGGGCTCTGGTGCCGAGAGGCAGCATGGTGCTGGGGGTTCGGGCCATTTTCGTTTCTTTCGGATTTAGTTCCTAAAGGTATTAAATACTTGTAAAATCCTGACGGACTCCCTATCTTCTGATCTTCATACCTCCAGCCATATACCACTGAATTGAAGAATAAAATCACCTGTCAGACCCATTTCCCGCCCATTGAAGACCTGCGGCAACAGGGGTATGCCGGAAACGGCAATTTCTGTGATCCCGGCCCGGAAGACAAAAATAGTCCACCTGAAATTGTCCAAAAACCAGGGACAGACCTATAAATGGATCCGAGATGGAGGAGCAAATAGACCAGTTACACATCAATTTTGACAGCGAGGCCCTGTGGACGCTGAACCTGGCCTTGGCCCTTGTAATGTTTGGGATTGCCCTGGAATTGCGCCCTTCTGATTTCGCGCGGATGCTGCGGAATCCCCGCCCGGTTCTGACGGGGGTATGCTGCCAGTTCCTGCTCCTGCCCGCCCTGACTTTCCTTTTGGTCTGGTGGTGGGAACCCTTTCCCAGTTTTGCCCTTGGAATGATCCTTGTGGCCTCCTGTCCCGGGGGAAATGTTTCCAACTTTATGTCCCATCTTGCGGGTGGGAATACGGCTTTATCCGTAAGCCTTACCGCTTTCGCCACCCTACTCGCCGTAGTGATGACCCCTTTGAATTTACAGGTTTGGGGTGGTCTTTACGAACCCTCAGCTGCCCTTCTTACCGAAGTCCGTATTGATCTGTGGGAAATGGTCCGGCTGGTGGCCCTTCTGCTGGCGCTTCCCCTGATAACGGGAATGGCTTTCGGGCATTGGAAGCCAAGGGTGGCCGCCCGGATATCGAAAATCTTTAAGGCCGCATCCCTGCTCTTCTTTGTCTTTCTGATTTTTATCGCCCTTTTCAACAACCGGGATAATTTTATGGATTACATCGGGCTGGTCTTCACCCTGGTGTTCTTCCATAATCTGGCAGCCTTTGGTCTGGGGTACTTCGGCAGTCGTGCCATGGGTCTGAGCCTGAATGATGTGAAAAGCATTACCATTGAGACCGGGATTCAGAATTCCGGACTCGGACTCCTGCTGATTTTTACTTTTTTTGAAGGGCTGGGAGGAATGGCGCTTTTGGCGGCATTCTGGGGGATATGGCACCTGGTTTCCGGGCTGGCCCTGTCTGGTTTATGGACCAGGATACCTGCAAAGAAGGGAGCCATCTTATGAAAGGGGTCTTATACAGCACCTTAAAAAGGTTCATCCGAATAGGGTTTTTCTGTTATTTCCGGGAAATACGGATGCACGGGATCCAGGGGGTTCCTACGGACCGGCCGGTACTATTGCTTCCCAATCATCAGAATGCCCTTTTAGATGCTTTGCTGTATGCAGCCCTCGCCCGCGGGCGAAGGCCTTATTTTCTGACCCGTTCAGATGTCTTCAGGAATCCGGTAATGCGCTGGCTTTTCGCCGGATTGCGGATGATGCCCATCTACAGGCTACGGGATGGCAGGGATACCCTGCACAGGAACCAGGTGGTTTTCCGGCGTTGTGCAGCCCTCTTTGCCAGAGGGGAGCACATCCTTTTGTTTCCCGAGGCCAATCACAGCCTGGTCAGAAGGGTGCGGCCGCTGAGCAAGGGCTTCACCCGTATCCTTTCGGAGAGTTTCCAGACCTACCCCCGGCTGGACATACAGGTGCTGCCTGTAGGGGTCAATTACCAGGAGGCTGACGGCTTTCCAGACCGGGTGGCCTTTTATTTCGGGACCCCGTTCAGTGCCCGGCAGTACTGGTCTGCACATACTGAGGAACTCGCCATTGCCCCCCTGAAGAAGCGCGTATTTGATTCCATGACCCAGCTCACTGTACATATCCCACCCGAGGAGGACTCCACCTTCTGGGAAGCACGGCTCGAGCAAGAGGAGGTGGATTACCTGGACCCCTCTGGGATTAATGCGTTTATTGCCGGTGGACCTGTCCCGGTGCCCTCCCTAAGGAAAAGGGCCGGGATGGCATGTCGGTCCTGGGAGATGGTGTTCCGCCTGCTGAACGCCCCGGTGTGGCTGCCATGGTGCCGGATAGTGGCAAAAATGGTCCCGGAGCCAGAATTTATGAGCACCTTTCGATTTTTGTTCTTCCTGCTGGCATTCCCCCTGTATTACCTCTTGTTGTGGCTTGTGTTGATTTTATTGTGGGCTCCTGCCGGGGCCACTGTCACCGTCCTGGGGTTGTTTTTGCACAACCTCGCCTATGTCAAATTCCGGTAAGGGACTGACGGGCCTGCTTTCATGAAGGGGCAGAAGAAAATCGAGCTCATCACCAAGCATAAAAAAAGGCCTTCAAAAAAAGGCCTTTTGTGCATTTCCGAAGTGATCAGATATCTTCGAAATCCAGGTCTGTAAACCGTTTTTCAGATGAGTCCAGGGAACCGTTCGGTGAGAATCCGGTAGTTTTAAAGTCTTTCTGGTGTTTTTCAGAAATGACTTCTTCACCTTTTTCTTCAAAAATGTAGTCCATCATTTCGCCGAGAATCTCCCTGAAGGATTCAAAATCCTCCTTGTAAAGATAGATCTTGTGTTTTTTGTAATGGTAAGATCCGTCTTCGTGAGTGAATTTCTTACTCTCGGTAATCGTCAGGTAATAATCTCCGGCTTTTGTGCTGCGGACATCGAAGAAATAAGTCCTTCTACCCGCCCTAAGTACTTTGGAATGTATCTCCTCCTGGTCCATCAAATCTTTGTCACTCATAGTTTAGCTGCGGTTTAGTTAGGGTTCCAAAAATGTGAAAAAAATGCTAAATCAGCAACTTTTTCTAGCTTTCTTTACCCGATAGCTGGTTGATATAAAGCTCTTTGTAGTACCCCTCCTGAGCCATTAATTGATCGTGGGTCCCGGATTGCAGCACCCGTCCGTTTTCAAGTACAATGACCTTGTCTGCATGAATGGCAGAGGAGACCCGGTGACTTACAATCAGTGTGGTTTTATGCCTGGAGGCCTTTTTGAGGTTGGTCAGGATGGCCTCCTCCGTTTCGGTATCCACAGCACTGAGGCAATCGTCAAAGAGGTAGATCACAGGATCCTTCAACAGGGCCCTGGCAATGGAAATACGCTGCTTTTGTCCGCCGCTGAGGGTAATGCCGCGCTCCCCCAGGACGGTTTGGTACCCCTTGGAAAAACCGGTGATGTTTTCGTGAACAACCGCCATTTTGGCCATTGATTCGATTTCCTCTTTGTTGGCCCCCTCCTTGCCAAATCGAATGTTGTTTTCTATGGTATCTGAGAAGAGGAAGGCGTCCTGAGGCACTGCCCCGATGGCATCCCGAAGGTCGTTCAGGTTGAAGGCCCCCACGGGGGTGTCATCTATGAGGATTTGACCGGCGGTAACGTCATAGAGCCTCGGGATCAATTCCAGGATGGTCGATTTCCCGGAACCGGTCTTTCCAAGGATGGTAAGGGTCTGCCCGGGTTCAATGTCAAAGGACACCTCGTGCAGGGCTTCAATCCCTGTATCAGGGTAGGTGAAGGATACTTTGTCAAAGGTTATTTTCCCCTGAATGGGGGTAGGGTCTGTGCAGTGGTTCTGTATTTCTGGTTCCTGCTTCAGGAATTCATTGATCCGTTTCTGAGAAGCTTCCGCCCGCTGGATGATGGAGGTGAGCCACCCTACAATGGCCACGGGCCAGGTGAGCATATTCACATAGAGGATAAATTCGGCTATCGTCCCGATAGATTCAATTTCCCCGTTCAGGTATTGCCGTCCCCCCACGTAGATCACAAAAATATTACTGACCCCGATCAGCAGGATCATCAGGGGAAAGAACCAGGCATTCACCCTTGCCAGGTCCATGCTCTTGGTCTTTCCCTGCAGGGCAAGGACCTGGGCCTGATGGTTGGTGTTGGGCTCCATAACATAGGCCTTGATAACCGAAATGCCCGAAAAGGTCTCCTGTGCAAAGGTGGAGAGGTCCGAGAGGAACGCCTGCACCCGCGTGCTGCGTTTGTGGATCACCCGGCTGATCCAGTAGATCAGCACCGATAAGAACGGCAGCGGGACCAGGGCGTAGAAGGCTATGGTCGGGGCTTTGATGAACATCAGGGGCACCAGGCATACAAAAAGGGTTAGGGTCTGGATCCCGTACATGATGGCGGGCCCGGCGTACATCCGTACCTGGGTGACGTCCTCGCTGATGCGATTCATGAGGTCGCCGGTTCGGTTGGATTTGTAAAAATTAAGGCTCAGCCGCTGGTAGTGGTCGAAAACCTCATTTTTAAGGTCGTATTCAATATAGCGGGAAACGTTTATTATGGTCTGCCGCATCAGAAAGGTGAAGAAGCCGGAAAGCAGGGCAGCGCCGATGATAATCCCGATGAACTCGAGTAATTGCTGACGTGCAATGGTTTCGCTCAGGTCTGCAGAGAGGTAATTCTCCACGGTCTCGATGATCTTCTTTACGTAGGACGGCATTACCAGCTGAAAAACCCTTGCTATGATGGTGATCAGGATCCCCATCAGCAGCTTGAACCAGTACTTTCTGAAATATTTATTGAGGTGTTTTAGTTCTTTCATACGGGAAGAGCCCCTTGAGGGTCCTGAGCATCAGCGTGACAAATATAGGGGTTTGACCCGGATGCGAATGTTAGCGTAATGATAAGATGATTTTTCACCCCCGTTTTAAATAGATTCTTATTGTTGCCCTCGTTTACCGCACCAAAGTTCTTTGCATGCTCACAAGAAGGCACATCCGCGTTAAGGTTATGCAGGCCATTTATGCCCTGGCCCTTTCAAGGGAGGGTTCCCTGGAAACCCAGCAAAAATTCCTTAACCAAAGTATTGCGCAAACCTTTACCCTGTATCTGTTGATGCTTGCCCTGTTCAGGGAATTGCACCAATTGGCGTCAGAGCATGTAAAAAAGGGTTTTAAAAAGTACCTGAAGTCAGCCGGAGAGACTACGCCTTTAAGGCTCAGTGAAAACCAGGTCCTGCGGCAGATCTCGGAAAACGAAAAATTAACGGAAACCCTGAAGAAGCGAAAACTCAGGCAGTGGTACCTCAACGAGGAGTACGTCAAGATCCTGCTGAAGGAAATTCTCCAAAGCGACCTCTACAGGGATTATGCGGTAACCCCACCCGGCTATAAAGAAGACCGGGAGTTCCTCGCAGCTGTATTCAGGGAGATCATTGCCCCAAATGAGAAAATCTATGAATTCCTTGAAGATGAGGGGATAACGTGGGTGGACGATATGCCGCTCGTAAATACATACCTCCTTAAGCAATTGCGTAAGGTCAGAAAGGAATCACCTGAAGGATATTTCCTTCCCCCATTGCTAAAGAACCGGGAGGATATGGATTTCGCCCTTGAATTACTGAGGAAAACCCTGCTCAAAGGAGAGGAACTCGAAGCCGAGATCGAGGGGAAGACACCGAATTGGGATAAAGAGCGCATCGCAGAGCTGGATGCCATACTGCTCAAAATGGCCATAGCGGAATTGCTCCATTTTCCCTCCATACCGGAAAGGGTTACTATCAATGAGTACCTGGAGATCGCCAAAGAGTATTCCACCCCCAAGAGCAGTATCTTCATCAATGGGGTCCTCGACAAGCTGACCCGCGACTATAAGGCTTCCGGTAGGCTTAAAAAGTCGGGTAGGGGATTATTGTAAATAATAATTCCTTAATTTTGC
>SBFL01000326.1 GCA_006227965.1 Bacteroidota bacterium
GAGTTCAGCTATCGCTGGTGTATTGCAACGGCGCCCCGGCAGGGATATGCAAGCTCGATTTTGCAAAAGATTTCAAATCCATGACCCCGGGAAACTCCATTTTTTTAGAAAAGATCTACTTCAAGAATGCATTTACCGGCAAGGGCCTGGGAAGTGTACTAATCAGGGAGATCGTGCGGCAGGGCCGGGAAATGGGGAGGCGGTTACTCTGGTTGGAGGCGATGCAAAAAGGGCCCGCCCTCTCTTTTTATTTAACACACGGTTTTAAGATCCTCGGGGCGACCCAGGTACCCCATCCGGAAGTTCTGGAAGCGGAAAAAATGATGTGGGTGCTAGGCAGGGAGCTCTGAATCAAATTAGGGATGCCACCCCTTTTCCTGAAGCAGGTTTTCAATATGGGCATAATGATGGTTCCCGTGCCACACATACCTGCCGACGTTCTCTTCGAGGCTGGTAAGGCCGCTTTCCGGGTGCCGGAATTTCCTTTTCAATTGCCCGCGATCCAACCCTTCCAGGAGATATACGAGCTTCTCGTGCACGGCCCTGAGGTGATTCAGGGACAGGTTTATCGGGCCGGTTTGCGAATCAAACAAGGAGGCCCAGGACTTTTCGTCATAGACCTTTATCAGAGGAGTGGATTCGGTCAGAGCCCATTTGAAACGCATATAGCTGTTGTGATGGCTGTCTGCCAGATGATGTACCACCTGCCGTATGGTCCATCCTCCGGGGCGGTAAGGGGTGTCAAGTTGCCTCGCGTCCAGGGGCTGTACGAGATCCGAAAGCTTATCCGGAAAACGCTTAAGGTCCGATATCCAATTATGAAGTAACAAATCGGTGATCCGTTCGGGCACATCAAAGTGACCGATGGGATAGCGCAGCTTTTGGTTGGTATTATCTTTCATTACAAGGTCTTAATGGCATGGCCGGAATTTACGCCCGGTATGTGTCTGACCCGAAAAGTACGGGAAGACGCCTTTACCTCCAAATGGCAGCATATCCATCCCAACCTTTCCAATTCCGGCAGGAAGGATACGAATTTGGGCCATTCGCGGAACAAAAGGTATGGAGCCGAACTCATTAATTTTCAAAGTATTTGGGAAAAAGTCCCTGATTCAGATTTATAAACACTACCTTCGCGCCATATTTTAATTTATATCTATTTATTATGAGTAAAGGAACAGTTAAATTCTTCAATGAGTCCAAAGGATATGGATTCATCACAGAAGAAGGTTCACAGGAAGATCATTTTGTACACCACTCCGGCCTTATTGACGAAATTCGTGAGGGTGATGTTGTGGAATTCGAACTGACACAGGGAAGAAAAGGCCTGAATGCCGTGGATGTTAAGGTCGTAGACTAAGAGACATACATATTCTTTGTTATGATCCCCGGCAGTGCCGGGGATTTTTTTTTGCCACAGATATTGAAAATAAAACGACGTAATCAGGAGATTCCCTCAAGGGAAACGTCGAAGACAAGGACCGCATTGGGCGGGATAACCCCTCCCGCACCCCTGGACCCGTAGGCCAGCTCAGGTGGCAGTATGAAACGGGCCTTATCACCCACGCGCAGCAATTGGATCCCTTCGTCCCAACCGGGGATAACCTGTCCTTCTCCCAGGAGGAATTCTATCGGCTGATTCCTCTCAAAGGAACTGTCAAAGACGGTTCCATCCACAAGGGCCCCTCTGTAATGTACAGAAACCCGGTCCCCAGGGGAGGGTAGATCACCGTTTCCGGATTTGAGGATCCTATACCTGAGGCCGCTGCCGGTTTTTTCAAATCCTTCGGCAAGAGCTGCAAGACGTGCCTGCTGTTCATCGCGTTCCCTCTCCAGCCGATCCTCCCTTCCCCTGCGGAAAGATTCGAATGCAGCCACGGCATCCCAGCCCTCTGCTTCTTTACCCACCCGCAAAATCTCGAGGGATTCTATCCGGTCTCCCTGTTTAATGGTGTCTACCACTTCCTGACCTTCCTTCACGTGCCCGAAAACGGTGTGCTTGCGGTCCAGCCAGGGAGTTGGCACATGGGTGATGAAGAACTGGCTCCCGTTGGTGCCCGGCCCTGCATTGGCCATGGAAAGTATGCCGGGGCCATCGTGTCTTAGTTCGGGATGGAATTCATCGTCAAATTTGTATCCGGGATCCCCGGTGCCGGTTCCGCTGGGGCACCCCCCCTGTATCATGAAGTCATTGATGACACGGTGAAAGATAAGCCCGTTGAAATAGGGTTCTCCGGCCTTCTTTGCCTGGTTGGTCAGGGTGCCTTCTGCAAGCCCTACAAAATTCCCCACGGTACCGGGGGTCTTTTCATGGGTCAGCCGGACGAGTATGCCTCCGCGGGAGGTGTTGAGTTTTGCGTAAATTCCGTCTTCCATAATAGATTTGTTTTGGCGGCAAAGGTACGCAAATTAGAGCGGTTTCGAAGTCCGGGAAAGACCTTCCCCTATCGTCCTTTTATGGGTTGTTGTACCGGGGTAAAACCGTATTTATCCACCAGGTAGACCAGGCCGGCCATTGCTGCTGCTCCCAGCTCCAGTTCCCGCCTGTTTACCGCTTCAAAGGTGTCGTTTTCAGCATGATGGTAATCAAAATACCGTTGCGAATCCGGACGGAGACCCGACAGCACCAGATCCTCGGACTTCAGCGGGCCGATATCTGCCCCACTCCCTCCCCTGACGAACTGATGGACCAGATAGGGTTCAAACAGGGGCTTCCAGTGGAGTATCCTCTCAAAGGCGGCATCAGAGCAATCAAAGGAGAAGCCGCGTGGGGTGAAGCCACCGGCATCACTCTCCAGGGCAAACAGGTGCCGCTCATTCTTTTGGCTGGCTACCTCAGCGTATTTACGGCCACCTCTGAGCCCGTTTTCCTCATTCATAAAGAGCACTACCCGGATCGTGCGTTTAGGGCGATACCCTGTTAACTTCAGAAGCCGGAGGACATCCATGCTCTGAACACAACCGGCCCCGTCATCGTGGGAACCATCTCCCAGATCCCACGAATCCAGGTGTCCTCCGACCAGGATGACCTCATCGGGGAATTCACTCCCCCTGATCTCTCCGATCACATTATAGGACTCAACATCCGGCAGCTGACGGCAGCTCTGGCGGAAATAGAACCTGATTTCCGGGTTCAGGGTCAGCGTGGTGCTGAGCAGTTCCGCGCCGTTTGTGCTGATTGCAGCAGCGGGAATACGCTCCTGCAGGGTAAGTTCCCCGTAACTCATAGATCCCGTATGAGGAAAGTCGTCCAGCCGCAGGTTCATTGAACGTACGATGACACCCACTGCTCCATATTTTGCGGCTTCTGCCGCACCGGAATACCGTTGGTCCACGCAACCGGAATAGGACTGGAAAGTATTGATCAGGGCGGGGTCCATAGGACGGTTGTAAAAAACGATCTTTCCTTCGATGGCATCCCTTCCCAGTTCCGGGAGATCCTCCACTCCCTGAACCTCGACCACCCCTGCCTTCAGCCCTCCCGCCGGCGTGGCAACTGAGCCCCCAAGGGCACAGACCGGAACATTATTGGTGATCCCGGGCTCGCTTTCGATATAAGCGAATTCGGCAGTGCCCCTCACCCATTTTGGGACCATGACGGGTTGCAGCCAAACCCTGTCCAGCCCGAGTTCTTCTAACTCTTTCTTAGTGTAATCAACGGCCTGCTGGGCCTGTACGCTCCCCGAAAGCCGCCCCCCGATTTGATTGGAAAGGTGGTTGAGCCAGTCGTAGGCTTTCCCATCAGTAAGGGAAGCAGTGTAGATGCTTCTGAGCACTTCTGCATCCTGGTCCTGGGCAAATGCTCCCTGGAATAACATTGCACAGCTCACGGCAAGGTACAGGGAAATTTTTATGCCAGGGAATTTGAATCGGCGGCAGCCTGTCAATCGCCTCATTTTCATCGTGCTTTTTTAAGTTCTTTGATATACTTATTCAGGTTGGCCTTTACTTCCGCATCGAGTTCCGGTTCCCGGATGTCCCTGAATCCTTCCAGCGCCTGCAGCAGGATACTGGCCACTATTACCCGGGCCCCTTCCTTGCTGTCGGAGGGAATGATGTACCAGGGTGCGTGGTCCGTAGTTGTTTTCCGGATAGCGTCCTGATAACATTCCTGATAGGCGTCCCAGAGTTCGCGCTCATCCAGGTCCCCAGGGGAAAACTTCCAGTTCTTCCTCGGCAACCGAAGCCTTCTGAGCAGGCGTTGGCGCTGTTCCTCCTTGGAAATATGCAGAAAGAACTTAAAAACGAGGGTTCCATTCTCGGCCAGGTGTCGCTCAAAATCATTGATCTGACGCAGCCGTCTTTCCCAGAACGCATCGTCTATGTCGTCTGTAGAGGTAACATCCGGCAGGTACTCTCCCAGAATGTATTCGGGGTGCACCCGCGTCACCAGTACATTTTCGTAGTGGGTCCTGTTGAAAACCCCGAATTTCCCGCGGGCAGGCAGTGCCACGTAATGCCTCCACAAATAATCGTGCTTACGCTCCAGCTCTGTTGGCACCTTAAAGCTATGGACTACAACCCCCCTGGCGTTGAAATCCTTAAAGACTTCCCGGATCAGGCTGTCTTTGCCGGAAGTATCCATCCCCTGAAGGCATACCAGGACTGCATATTTTCCGTGGGCGTACATTTTGTCCTGAAAATCGCCGAGGTCTCTTCTTACCTTGAGCAGGTGCTTCTCAAGTTTTTTCCCGCTCAACCCAAAATCCTCAAGGGTTTTCCGGTCCGACAGGCAAACATCGGGACTGGCCCGATAAGCCGCTTCATCGATTTCTTTCATGGGAGTAAGATAAAACAATTTGAGGTCTTCGGGTAATTCCTCCGGGAAAACGCCCCTTTGGTCGGAACCTTGTAAGTACACGCTGCAGCAGGCCGTAAAGGAAGGACGAATGATCGAATAAATTCGGACACTCAGGGCGGTTCCGGTAATTTTACCATACCCAAATCTGCCCCGGCTGCTAATTCAGCCGGACTGAAAACCTGTGCGATGAGACTACTACAGTTGCTGTTGGGATTAGGATGTTCTTTTATCCTGATGTCTGCTTCCCCGGAAAAAGCATGTATTAATACCGAGGCCATAATCGGTTTGGTGAAGGACCAGACGGAGCAGGCCCTGGGCGAAAAAGATCTAAGCCTGATTCGCTATCACGCCTTCAAAGCGCTCAATACTATTGAAAGGTCCAAGGCACAACTCCAGGCCTGTGGATGTGATTACGCCAGGAAAAACCTCATGGAGAGCCTGGAAAACCTGAAGCTTTCCACCCGTGTAACCACCCTGGAGGGTATCCGGATACCACTTTCCAGGGCTGTGGAAAACATTTCGGCTGCCTGGGAAGCCCTGCAGCAGCATCCGCACTCACAAGAGAGCCCTTATGGGCAGAAGCTGATGCCGATTGAAAAAGCAACAACCGGTCAGGCCCAGGCCAGACGTGTCTTTGAGGAAGAAAGAATCCTTGAAACAAAAATAGAAGAGGCGCTACGGAACTACGAGCGTTCCCTGAATGACGTGGTGGAAGGCGTGCCCTGTGAGGAGGCACTGGTCTTTGTCCGCCGGATTTACACGCATAGTGAAAATCAGCTCCTGAGAGACGACCAGACCCCTGCAAAGCGGTTCTACAATTTACGCACCAGGGAAATTGCTGAAAATGCCCTGGACCGTCTCAGGGAATGCAGCCGGTAGGTGGCTCGGCACTTTATTTGCTGGCGAATAAACCGACGTCCTGGGCACTTACTTGTGCACCACCCAGAATAATAAGCCGTTCCACGACATTTCGAAGTTCGCGGATATTGCCCGTCCAGTCGTAATCCTGAAGCAACCTGACAGCTTCCTTTGAAAAAGCCTTGGGAGCCGTTCCCTGTTCATCACTGATCCTGGCGGCAAAATGTTCAATCAGCAACGGGATATCTTCCCGCCTTTCGTTGAGGTCCGGTACGCGGATCAGGATAACAGCCAGCCTGTGGTAGAGGTCCTCGCGAAAATTACCAGCTTCAATCTCTTTCTGCAGGTCTTTGTTGGTTGCCGCCACTACCCGCACATCTACTTTGATGTCTTTGTCGGAGCCCACCCTTGAGATCCGGTTTTCCTGCAAGGCACGCAATACCTTTGCCTGGGCAGACAGGCTCATATCCCCGATTTCATCGAGAAACAGGGTTCCCGTGTTTGCCGTTTCAAACTTTCCAGCCCGATCCTTGACCGCGGAGGTGAAAGCGCCTTTCACATGTCCGAACAGTTCGCTTTCGATCAGCTCGGAGGGGATGGCCGCGCAATTGACCTCCACAAAGGGGGCCGCTGAACGGGAGCTCTTTTCATGGATCCAGTGCGCCACCAGTTCCTTGCCCGTACCGTTGGACCCAGTGATCAGGACCCTGGCATCAGTAGGTGCAACCTTGTCGATCATTTCCTTGATCCGCTGGATTTCCGCACTCTCTCCGATCATTTCAAAGCTTTTGCTCACCTTCTTTTTAAGCCTTTTGTTCGCAGCCACCAACTCCTTCCTGTCCAGCGCATTGCGAACC
>SBFL01000190.1 GCA_006227965.1 Bacteroidota bacterium
CCATGTACAAGAGGGCGCAGTACGGGATCGGCTACCTGGCCCAGGAAGCTTCCGTCTTCCGGAAACTTAGCGTGGAAAAAAACATCCTCAGCGTATTGCAGCTCACCGACCTTTCGAAAAAGGAGCAGCACATGCGCCTGGAGAACCTGCTGGAGGAATTCGGCATCAAACACATTCGGAAAAACCGGGGAGACCTCCTATCTGGTGGCGAACGGAGAAGGACCGAAATCGCCCGGGCGCTGGCCACAGACCCAAAATTCATCCTCCTGGACGAACCCTTTGCCGGGGTGGACCCCATTGCGGTGGAGGACATACAGCGGATTGTTGCCCAGCTCAAGAATAAAAACATCGGTATCCTGATCACAGACCACAACGTACAGGAGACCCTGGCCATTACCGAACGCTCTTACCTGATGTTCGAGGGAGGGATCCTCAAGTCCGGCATCCCGGAAGACCTGGCCCAGGACGAAATGGTCCGCAAAGTCTATCTGGGACAGAATTTCGAGCTCCGAAAAAAGAAAATCTTCAATTAATCTCCCGCGGGGGAAGGCCCCGGCTCCTTTTTGCCGAAGAAGGACGTGCCCGCATACCCCAGTATGATCAGTGGTACAGCCAGGAACTGCAGCGTAAGCAACAATACGAGGCTAACCAGCAGGAAGATATATTTCAGTCCATTATCCCTAAAGCTGTAGTTGTCGAATTTAAGTGCAAATAACCTGAGAGGTGAGTTCAGCAGGTAGGAGCTGAGCAGCGTCAGTACAATCAAAAACCAGGGGTTCAGGATTAACGAATTGGTAAACTCGCTCCCGTTGTAAAACAAAATGAGGGGCAGGGAAAGGATCAACAATGCGTTGGCCGGAGTGGGAAGTCCGGTAAAGGAACTAACCTGATTTTCATCCACATTGAACCTTGCCAGCCGCAGCCCCGATGCAAGCGTGATCAGCAATCCGGTAAACGGGAACCAGGTCCACCACCAGGTATCCCGCTGAAGGGCCTCGGCGAAAAAGCTCTCTGTATTCCATCCCGCACTCAAGGACATCCCCAGGAGCTGGCACATCACCAGTCCGGGAACCAGGCCACTGGTAATCATATCCGCCAGAGAATCCAGCTGTATCCCCAACTCCGACTGAACACCTAATTTTCGGGCCAGAAAGCCGTCCAGAAAATCGCAAAGCACCCCAAGGGCGAAGAAGAGGGCTGCCCATTCCAGCCGGTTGAGCACGGCAAAGACAGAAGCCACGGACCCAAAGAGAATATTCAGAAGCGTAACGAGGTTTGGAAGGAATTTCATCGGCAGGGGTCGGTTTTAGGTAAAAATAAGACAAATCCGCCAATACGGGTACGCCGGCACCCGGCTCTGACTAAAAGTGGTTGGACTTTCTCAAATTATTCAGACCTTTGACAGGACTCAACCCAAGGTTATCCACCTAAATGAAATGGCATCCCTTTCTTTTCTGGCTGGCAGTGCTGCTCACTACAACTGACCTTCAGTCCCAGGTACCGGACCTCAGCCCAAGGGCTGAGTTCAGCGTGCTGACCTGCGGGCCGGGCACGGATCTTTATGCTACGTTTGGCCACAGTGCCTTCCGGCTCAGGGATCCCGAGCGTGGCATCGACTGGGTCTACAACTACGGTACCTTTGATTTCCATACACCCAATTTCTATATGAAATTTGCACGTGGAAAGCTTCCCTATGCCCTGAGCAGGCAATCTTTCGACAACTTTCTCTACACCTACCAGCTGGAGCACCGTTGGGTTCACGAGCAACTCCTGGATCTTACCCCGGCCGAGTCCCGATCCCTGCTGACGTTCCTTGAAAGGAACAATCAGCCGCAAAACCGATTTTACAGATACGATTTCCTTTTTGAAAATTGCGCTACGAAGATTCCGGAAGTGTTGAATAAGGTATTGGGCGAGGGTTTGGCCTTCAGGTATGACCACCTTCAGGACCCCCTTACGTTTCGCCAGCTGATTCAGAAGAACCTGCGCAGGAACAGCTGGTCCAGTTTTGGGATTGATCTGGCCCTTGGGTCTGTGATCGACCGGGAGGCAACAGGGCCGGAATACGCCTTTCTTCCGGAATATGTGGAATCCCAGATCGGGAACGCCTCCCTGGACGGGACCCCCCTGGTAGGTCGGCAGCGGGTAATCCTCGACCTCGACCCGCCGGTCTCCCTACTTTATTTTACCGCCACTCCCCTATTCTGGGCCCTAATGCTCCTGGGCGTCACCCTGATAATTACCTGGATCGACTTTCGCAACGGGGCCCGCAGCAGGTTTCTGGACTTTGTCCTTTTTTTGCTTACGGGGGTCATTGGACTGGTCATTTCCTTTCTTTGGTTCCTCACGGACCATGACGCCACTGTCTGGAATGCAAACCTGTTGTGGGCAATGCCCCTGAATTTGATACCCGCCTTCTGGCTGCTCTTTTCTGCCCCAATAACGGGATTGCTTCGCCGGTATTTGGCAGCTCTGCTGATACTAATCGGAGGAATGCTGCTGTTGTGGATTACCGGTTTGCAGGTATTTTCCCCCGTACTGATCCCGGTCCTCACAGCACTTACCATCCGCTACGCCTATCTGCTTTCTTTCTTCAAACCCGACCTGTGAACCTGCTCAGTGCTGAAAACCTGTCAAAAGCCTATGGGGAACGCATCCTCTTCTCCGGCCTGACGTTTGGCATAAATCAGGGTCAGAAGATAGCCCTGGTTGCCCGTAACGGGACCGGGAAAAGCACACTTCTGGATATCCTGGCCGGCAAACAACCTGCGGACGAGGGCCAGGTGATCCTTCGAAAAGGTCTCAAAATCGGGTACCTGGAACAGGAACCAGGACTGGATCCCGGCCTTACGGTTTCACAAACCCTTTTTGCCTCGGACAATGAAGTAGTCAAGATCATCGCCAGGTACGAAGCTGCCCTGGAGCGGCCGGAAGACGAAAAGGCCTACCAGAAAGCTTTCGAGGCCATGGAACGGGCCAATGCCTGGGATCTGGAAACGCGTTTCAGGCAGATCCTTTCAAAACTGGACCTCCACGATTACAAGGCCCGGGTCGATGAACTTTCGGGAGGACAGAAGCGAAGGCTTGCCCTGGCCCATGTGCTGATCGAAACCCCTGACTTGCTTATCCTGGACGAGCCGACCAACCACCTTGACCTCGAAATGATCGAGTGGCTCGAAACCTACTTCAAACAACATACGGGAACCCTTTTCATGGTTACCCACGACCGGTATTTCCTCGACCGGGTCTGCAACCAGATCCTGGAGCTGGAAGAGGGGACGCTGCATACCTACAGGGGAAATTACTCCGATTACCTTCTTGAAAAGGAAGCCCGGGAGACACTGATGCAGGTAACCGCACAGAAAACCAGGGCACTGTACAAGAAAGAGCTGGAGTGGATGCGACGGCAGCCAAAGGCGAGAACCACCAAATCCAAGGCCCGTATTGAGGATTTTCACACCCTCAAGGACAGAGCGCTTCAGCGCCGGCGGGCACACGAGGTGGAGCTTGAGATCAACATGGAACGGCTGGGGACCAAGGTGGTGGAGTTGCACAATGTATCCAAGCATTACGGGGAACGGGACTTGTTTTCGGATTTTACCTACCACTTCAAGAGGGGCGAGCGAATCGGTCTTGTGGGAAAGAACGGGAGCGGTAAATCCACCTTTCTGGAGTTGGTCTGCGGTCACCTCCCTCCGGATACGGGGAAGGTAGTACACGGAGAAACCCTTAAAATAGGATACTATACCCAGAAGGGCCTAATGGTGGATCCGGGAAAGCGGGTCATTGATGTCATCCGTGAATTCGGAGACTACATCCCCCTTAAAAAAGGGCGTCAACTTAGCGCCCAGCAACTTCTGGAGCGCTTTCTTTTCGACCGCAAGCAGCAGTACGATTTTATCGAAAAGCTCAGCGGGGGGGAGAAGAAAAGACTCTTCCTGTGCACCGTCCTGATACAGAACCCAAATTTCCTGATCCTGGATGAACCCACCAACGACCTTGATATCATTACCCTGAATGTGCTGGAGAATTTCCTGCTCGACTATCCGGGTACGCTGCTGATCGTTTCCCATGACCGGTATTTTATGGACAAGATCACCGACCACCTTTTCGTCTTTGACGGGAAGGGTAAGGTGGCTGACTTTCCCGGGAATTATTCAGATTTCAGAATATTCCGGCAGGAAACAGAACAGCAGGTTACCGGGAACGGAACTCCTCAGGAAGGCAGGGAGGAACGGGAGGCTCCCAAAGGGCGGAAGGCCAAACTGACCTATTCCCAGCAACGGGAACTCCAGACCCTGGAAAAGGAAATAGCCCGGCTGGAAGATCGAAAACGGGAACTGGAAGCCCTGTTTACGAATCCGCAATTACCCGGGGAAGAGCTCAATGACCTTTCCAGGGAGATGTCCGAAGTCATAAAGGACCTGGAAGAAAAAACAGGAAGGTGGTTTGAGCTTTCCGCCATAGAAGAAGCTTGAAGACGATCCCCCAATGGCAGCATTCCAAATTCTAAAAAGGTTTAATTTCTGGCGGAAGGCGCACAACCGGCATGGGGTCCACTCTCCCTTTATCTACAGCTTCCTGGACGAAGGCCTCTACCGAAGGGACCTTAAGGGGCTCCCGCCCCAGAAGCGACTGCTTTTGGCCGCGGCAGACCATTTCAATCCGGCCGCGGCAGGGACCTGTGATATGCCAGGTCCAATGGCGGCCTGGCTGCAGACCCAACGACCGGACCTCCCCTGGGAATCAACTCCCACCGAACTGCTGATCTGCGACAGCCCCGGAAAAAACCTGATCGACTTCATTGAAAGCAGGGATAGCTGGGGAAATGATACGGTGGTATTTGTAGGGAATTTGCGCAAAAATCAGGGGACCTATGTCCGCTGGAACCAGGCTGCCAGGCATCCGGCGGTCCGCATCATCCTTGAAACCTTCCCCGCCGGACTGCTTTTCTTTCGCACCCGGCAGGCATGCCAACATTTTAGAATCCGGATATAATCCCCTAATTTTAAGGCCTGATGGACAATCAAATATTTTACATTCTCGGCGGGCTCCTTGTCATCTATTTTCTCATTGCCATCTACAATAAACGGCAGTCTAAAAGGCGCAAAACAAGGTCGTTTATGGAAGGGAGGCGGCTTCGGGACCGGAGAGACCGAAAAGACTGAATACAGGTAAACAGTCCACCATATTGCTATGAAGATATACACCAAGACAGGAGATGAAGGCACCACCGCCTTGTTCGGGGGGACCCGGGTACCCAAACACCATATCCGTATCCAGAGCTACGGCACCGTCGATGAATTGAATTCCTGGCTGGGACTCCTCCGCGATCAGCCGGTTGCACCCCGCCACCGGGAATTTCTCTTGGCCGTGCAGGACAGGCTTTTCACCATGGGCTCCATACTTGCCAGAGAGCCGGATAAATCCCCCAGGCGCGGTGGGGAACTTCCTCAACTTCTCATGGCCGATGTGGAAGCGCTGGAATCGGAAATCGATACCCTAAATGAATCCCTGCCGCCCATGACCCATTTCATTTTGCCGGGCGGACACCCTTTTGTGTCATCCTGTCATATTGCAAGGACCGTTTGCCGGAGGGCAGAACGCATGACAACCCTCCTTAATGAACACAGCGGCGTGCCCCCCGTGGTTCTGGCCTACCTTAACCGCCTGTCGGATTACCTCTTCGTCCTGGCACGAAAATTGTCTTCAGAGGCCCAGGCAGATGAAATAAAATGGGTTCCTGGGAGTAAAAAGGAATAATTCCGCAATAATCCCGTTATGGATTTGCTTAATCCGAAAATTTTTGTTAGGGTTAGGAAATTACAAGGTATTTTCTTTGCAGTTAAGGTTTAAAATTTATTTTTGCAAAAATTCTAAAATAGCAGCACTACGATGTATTGGACATTAGAACTGGCATCCTATCTGAGTGATGCCCCATGGCCCGCTACCAAAGATGAGCTGATAGATTATGCGATTCGGACAGGGGCCCCGCTGGAAGTCGTGGAAAATCTTCAGTCCATGGAAGAGGAAGGTGGTGAAATCTACGAATCTATTGAAGAGATCTGGCCCGATTACCCTACTGAGGAGGACTACCTCTGGAATGAAGACGAATATTGATCGACCTCATAACAAACTTTAAAAAGTCTCCCCGGAGGCTTTTTTTTATGTAATTTTGGCAGGCCGGGGTTAATCAGCCCGGTATTTGGAAAACTGGAACACCTTTTGCGCGGAGTTGAGGGCCTGGCCACTAAGAACCAGAGCCGAAAATCCGGTTGCCATCGGAAATGCTACCCGGAAAGGCAACAAAAACACAGCATATTATGAGCATTCTCAATACGATCTTAAAGGCTTTTGTAGGAGATAAGGCCAAGAAAGACGTCAGGGCATTACAACCCATCATTGATCAAATCAAGTCCCATGAGGCAGGTCTCGAAGCACTCTCTCACGACGAACTCCGGCTAAAAACGGGCACTTTCAAACAACTCATACAGGATCGGATT
>SBFL01000142.1 GCA_006227965.1 Bacteroidota bacterium
CGGTGGGTCAAATCGCTAAGGGATACCATCAGGTTGTGGTAAGACTCGCTCTCGTAATCTTCCCGCTGGGCGAGTTCATTGTTGATCCGTTCCAACGCTCCTTCCAGGTCCCGGATTTCCTCAAAGGCCTGGTAGGCTTCCTCCAGCACTGTATTTCCCTGCTCGAATTCCAGATCCTGTTTCAGGTAGCCGATGGAAATTCCCTTTTCCATTGCCAGCGTACCGCCCTCAGGCCGCATTTCCCCTGCCAGCAACCTGAGCAATGTGGATTTCCCAGCACCGTTCTTCCCGATGAGCCCCACCCGGTCCCCGGGATTCAGCCGAAAGGAGATCCCCTCAAATAAAGTTTCTCCTCCAAAAGAAACCGATATGTCGTGTACGTTTAACATGGATCTGAAAAACAGGGTCCCTTTGAAGAACCCGCCTGCAAAATTCCGAAAATTCCCGGGAATACCTCAGGGGTGCCGTCCGGCTTTTTCATAGCGCTTGCTGAAACGCCCGCAATCCATAGCCTTGGGCAGGGGAATTTCCTGTTCCATATAGCGGTAAAGGGCGTAGGCTGCATACGGGGCGATCAGCACTCCGCGGGAGCCCAGGCCGTTGAGCACATAAAGATTGGGCAGGCACGGATGTCCTCCAACCAGAGGACGCCGGTCCGGCACTGTGGGGCGGATTCCGGCCTGTTGCCCCTCTACCCTGAAGTCACAGCGGAGGAACTTCCGTAGCCCGGAGAGCAGCTCTTCCCGGGCTGCTTCCGAAGGTCCGGGACTTTTATCTTGCCAGGAATAGGTAGCCCCGGCCAGATAGCGATCTTCCCCAAGGGGAATCAGAAACACACCGGACTTGATCACCCGGGATTCTTTCAGATCAGGGGCGTGAATACGCAGCAGCTCCCCCTTTGTGCCGTTCAGGGGGAGGTACCTGAAATAGGGGTTCTGCTGAAGTCCAAATCCCTCACAGAAAATCACCGCCCGGGCATTCAGGCCCTGATAGCTGACCCCTTCCTTTTCAACCTGGAGGTTTTCGTGTTGGAAAGTTTCCTCCCTGAGCCCACCGGCCGTGGCCAAGGATTCCCGGTAGGCCCTAAGGAGTCTTGAGGTATGGACCCGGCCTGTATGCCGTACTTCACCAAGGCCAAAAGGAGCTTCAAGGCATGGATTCGTATTATCCTCAACCCGTGGGACCAAAAATTCGGAGAGACCCTGCTGGTCCGCCGCATGAAACCAGTCGTTTTGTTCCTTGGCCGTAGCCAAGAGGCGCATGACCCGAAGCTTTTCGTCAATATCCACCCCCAGCTTTGCTTCGAGGGCCCTATAGAAAGGTATGGAGAAGGCCATCAGCCTGGACCCTTCCCAGGACAGGTTTAGGCGTTTGAGCACCACTGGGTTGTAAAGACCACCAGCCACCATGGAAGCCTTCTGGGAATGGTTGTCAAAAACCACCACTGAATGTCCATGCGACATGAGGGTTTCGGCCATGGCAACCCCTGCCAGTCCGGATCCTACGATGATATAATCCCGCATGGCACAAAGGTATGGAAGAATCCTTCAGATACAGGTGCATAAAAAAAACAGCCCCGACACTTCGGTCGGGGCTGTTTTTCGCATGAATTGGAAAGGACTTAGTAAGCCCACATATCTTGTTCGCGATCCCGGATAGTCTCCTTGATCCGATGTGATTCCAGCAACTGGAACAGCGCGTTGTCAGCAATGTAATCGCGGATATCGCGGTCCCCATGGACGTTGTCTTCCTTATAGATTACGGCATTGAATCGCCTTGCGTTCAACAGCATGTCAAACGAGATCGGCATGGCCGAATTGTTTGAATTAAAAACCTTTGCATCGTGCAGGATTTGCCGTGCGCTCGGGTACCAGACCCAAAACAGCGGTACGAGGGCTTCTTCCGGTGCCATGCTGTCATCGTCGATGAAGTTTACATCCGGTGCCACCGGGGCAATTCCCAACAGGCGATACTTGAGTTCTCCCTGTCGTTTGTCGAAATACCAGATTCCCTTGATACGGTATTCAACAATGTCCGCAGCGGTTATGTTCCTCCTGTTGATATACTCTGGTGAAACCTGCTCACCGGCATTTACCTGCTCGTACCCGAGATCCGTGGTATCCACCTTCTGTAGGGTGGCCTTAAGGTCCTCGAACTTACGCTTTTCCGTAAAGTAGGAATCTACATATACATCCTTCAGGTTACCGCTTTTGATCTGACTTATCAGAACATGATACAGGGAACGGCGGTCAGAACCGATATCAATCGTGTCGGTCGGGTAGTAAAGCGGGAAGTTCACCCGCTCATCAAGGTCGATGGTTTCCCATACAGTCTTGGACCAGAGGATATCGCGGTCATCCACGTAGCCATATTCAAGAGGGGCATCATTATCAATAGATTTCTGCTCCTCGGTGCGGATGCCAATTTGCTCCGGCTTCTTGGCGTTAAGGATGTTCGCCTGGGCCATTGCCGAAAGCGGAAGTACCGCTACTGCTCCGACCATAAAAATTCGTTTCCAATTCATTGTTTAGGTTTCTTTAAATCCGGTGCAGCATTCCCTTGAGGGGCAACTGCACCGGGTCTATTGATAAACACACTCTTAGTTCGTGATCTCCACAATAACCGGAGACACTTTCTTCAACTTATAGCTCTTGTTGTTGGTGATTTCAGCCTGGACATCGAAAATCTGTACCGCATCACCTCGCTTGGCACGTCTGAGGGCAGCCTTGGCCCTGCTATCCAGTTTGTTGCCGTTCACATCCACCGTGGGCTGGCCTGGCACCTTGAATTTGAAACCTTTCACCTGCAGGTTCAGGTCGAAATCAAAGTCTTCCAGTACGGCACCAACCGTGGAGATCTCCAGGTTTTGCTTAGGCATTTTTACACTTCCGGTCTCTCCCCGGATCGCTCCGGTAGGACGCGGAATATCCTTGATACGGAATTCCGATTTCGTGGAAATACGCTGCCCGTCAGGCAGGATCCCGGAAGCAGTAATCGTAACGGAACGCCCGGTACCGGGGTCCATGACATAGTTACTGCCACTCCTTTTGCTGAGACCAGGGGCCGAAGCACTAACCTTGTTGTTAGGGATACCAGGAATGGAAATTGTCATCGGGTTGGATACTCCACGGTAAACCACATTCATCTTATCAGCCGAGATCACAGCCGCATTAGGCTTGGAGATGGTGGAAAATGAATTCTTAACGGGAACTTCTTTTTCCACTCCATCCTGCATGTAGATGAGCATTCCGCTGATCTCGTGATCTCCGGGGTTACCGGCACCGATCAGCATTTTAACGCCACCTTCCTGCAGCTCGTAATCCCTGCCTTCGGAAAGTTTCCTTCCGTCCAGGCTAAGGTCTGCACGCACGGGCTTGGCCGATTTATCGGTTTTTCCAAGTACGATGTTTCCGTTGAATTTCTCTCCGGCATAGAAAGCAGATTTCTCAGTTTCCAGCAGGGTGGAGAAGTTTGCCAGGGAAATTTGCTCTGTGAGCTCTCCCTGCAGCATTGCTTTCAGGGCGTCTTCCTCAGTGGCCTTGATATCTGCCTGCAATGCAGTCAGTTTGGTCAGTGAGGCAATCAGCGGAAATCCTTCGAAGTGATAGTCGATCCAGTCAACTTTAACCCCATCGCGCCTTTCGACCAATCCATTGGCATCCCCCGTCTCAAAACGGGTTCTGGCCTCATCGGCAACCTCGGGGAACTGTTCTCCCAGAATTGCGATTACCTGGTCGCGATAACCGTTTAGCTGCTCCATGAACATCTTTCCTTCGGGAGCGAGGTTATCGCCCTGGAAGAACTTCTGATCAAGGTAGTCAGACTTGTCCATCACCTGATAATCCGTCGGGTCTTTGATTTCATCGACCATAGCTTTCTTCAGGTTTTCCAGGTAGTCGTAATACTCCTGAGAAAGTTGCTTGATTTTCTGAGCATCCTGGTAGAGAGCGGCATATTTGGCCGCATCCTCAGATGCTTTGGTTTCCAGACCTTCGAGAAACGCCATATTGTTCTCAGTGGTCTTTTGGTTGGAAGCTTCCAGCTTTTCGTTCATTAGACCGAAAGCAGCCAGAACTTCCTTGCTCATATTTAACGCCAGCATTGCGATGAAGATCAAATACATTAGATTGATCATCTTCTGACGTGGTGACAATTTTCCTGATGCCATTGTTTCTAATTAGTTGTTTTAGTAATTACTTAGATTTGGGAATTGCTGGGTCAACAACTGAATTAGTTCCTTGCCATTGCAGACAGCATGCCGCCATATACTCCGTTAAGGGAAGACAGGTTGCTGGCGAGAGACTCCATTTGATCTTTAAGAGCTCCGGCGTTCTGAACCACTTCTTCATTGATGGAAGCCTGACGGCTTGCACTCTCAAGCTGTACCTTGTAAAGGCTGTTAAGCGACTCCATCTGAGCGGCAGCCTGAGACAGTTCCTCAGAGTACTTCTTAGTGTGCTGGATCGCATCGGCGGTAGGTGCAATGCCTTTGGCAGCTCCTTCAAAATTGCGGATGCTCTCACCCAGGCTGGTCATCAGCTCGGCGTCGATATTAGCTTCTTTCATGAGCTCATCCAACTTCCTGGAAAGCAGGCCTTCAGCTTCTTTGGCCTCGGCAGCTTCATTCTTGCGTCCGGTGGCCTCTCCGTTAAGTTCGGGGTAAACCAGTGACCAATCGAATTCTTCTTCCACCGGTTCAAATGCACTGATTGCGAAAATAACGGCTTCGGTAATCAAACCGATTGCCAGGAGAAGTCCTCCCGTAAGAGGGCCGAATTCCCAGTGAAGGATTTTAAACAGGGCTCCGATAATTACCACGGAAGCACCCAGGCCATAGGCCATGTTAAAGAGCTTTCTTGTTGATTTAGACTGTGCCATAATTGAGGATTTAAATAGTTAAGTTTAAAGTTAAAAATTGTGTATTGGGTTATTATTGATTTTGTATAATATACCTGATCTTTAGTATTACTGGGTGGAATCCTCTTCTCCCATGTAGTCCTGTACGGTCCTGAAACCGATATAACTACGGGCGGAATCCTTGTACTCATAATCCCGGGTACTCACCTGCAGGAAGTAAGCCACATCCTTCCAGGATCCTCCCCTGATAATTTTCCTATTGTTATCCTTGGAATCCGCATTCGGATTCATCGTGGAAGCATACATATAAGATCCGGGATAATAGCTGGAGCTGGTCCATTCGGCTACGTTACCGGCCATGTTGTACAGGTTGAATTCATTGGGTTCATATGATTTGGCCTCTACTGTGTAGAGTGCGGCATCCGCAGCATAATCTCCCCTCTGGGGCTTGAAATTAGCCATAAAACAACCCGTGTCACTGATCACGTAGGGTCCTCCCCATGGATAGGTACCTCCCTCAATGCCCCCTCTTGCAGCGTATTCCCATTCTGCCTCCGTAGGCAGGCGGAACTGGTTTACAAATTGCTTGCCACGGTCGCGCTGGTCATCGTTTTTGAATTTCGTCCGCCAGTGACAAAAGGCCTTGGCCTGGGACCAGGAAACACCTACCACCGGATAGTCGCTGTACGCGTCATGCCAGAAGTAGTCGTTGTGCATGGGTTCGTTATAGGAATATTCAAAGTCGCGTATCCAAACCGTGGTATCCGGATAGATCTCGATTTCCTCCTGACGGATAAAATCGCGGCGGCGTCCGTCCTGGGAGCGCGCAGCAGCTTCTATATCCATCCAGGTGTACTTGTATTTTAGTTTCTTGACATCCAGAGTACGTTGCCCGTTGTAGGATTCCTCCTCCGGGAGGTACATGGAATCCATGATCTCGGTGTAGTACTCATCCGGGTATTCCGAAGTATCCCAGACCAGCTCCTCATCCTTGTTCAGAGCCCGGCCCTCGTAATAGTCGTCTCCGAACCCGGTATAATTGTCAAGCATGTATTTGTCATAGACGGACAGGTTTGCCGTGTCGGCATCCTTAAATCCAAAGCGTCCGATGCCTTCCTCCTCGGGTCCGATGCCAAGTTCATCGGCCAGGATGGCCAGCTTGGTTCGCACTACAGAATCCTTCACCCACTCTACAAACTGACGGTACTCACTGTTAGTGATTTCCGTATCGTCCATATAAAACGATCGGACCGTTACGGTTTTAGTCGGGGCATTGAGGGCATCCGCCACGTCTTCTTCACTTTTACCCATAATAAAAGCGCCCCTTGGAATGAGTTCCATCCCATAGGGCTTCTCAGGGTGCCATTTCTTGCCCTGCACTCCAACCAGTTCACCCCTGGTCTTCGAACCACAGATAAAAAAAAAAAAAACAAACGCTATAGATGATAACAATAGCTTTTTCATACGTTAGGTTAATTTCAATTAAGACTGAGAGTCAGTAATGTCAATGATTATTCACTAAAACTAAAAATTGAATAAATTATTGTACG
>SBFL01000062.1 GCA_006227965.1 Bacteroidota bacterium
CGACAGACGCATTATCTACGAAAACACAGAAGGGCGTTCTTTCTCCAATACCCTTCAGGACATCCTCTTCCATATCGTGAACCACAGCACCCACCACAGAGGACAAATCACCATGGATTTTAGGAAGAATGGGATGGACCCCCCGCTTTTGGATTATATTTTATACAAACGCTAAACCAAACAACCTATGAAAAGTACTGTCAAAATCCAGTTATCGCTGATGATGTTCCTAGAGTTTTTCATCTGGGGTGGCTGGTTTGTAACCATGGGGATCTACCTCCCCAATACACTTAAGTCCTCCGGGGCGGAAATAGCCCTGGCGTATTCGACCCAGTCCTGGGGTGCTATCATCGCCCCCTTTATCATCGGGCTTATCGCTGACCGGTACTTTAATGCAGAGCGCATCCTGGGAGTTTTACACCTGGCGGGAGCTTATTTAATGTATCAAATAGCAAATGCGGAGGAGTTCGCTGCTTTTTATCCTTACATCCTGGGCTATATGATCCTGTATATGCCCACTCTGGCACTTGTGAATTCGGTATCCTTCAACCAGATGGACAACCCGGCAAAGCAATTTTCCCTGGTCCGGGTCTTCGGGACCATCGGATGGATTGTTGCCGGCCTTGTAATCAGCTATGTGTTTCAGTGGGACTCCGAAGCAAACGTCGCACAGGGGATGTTGCGGAATACCTTTTTAATGACAGCTGTGGCTTCTGCCATCCTTGGGGTGTTCAGCTTTACCCTACCCAAAACGCCCCCCAATGCAGACAAGTCTGAGAAGGTTTCCATCTCCGATATCCTGGGGCTGGAGGCTTTGAAATTACTAAAGGACCGGAACTTTCTGGTGTTTTTCATCGCTTCCATTCTTATCTGTATCCCGCTTGCCTTTTACTATCAGCATGCCGGACAGTTCCTGGGGGAAATTGGGGTGACCAATCCGGCGGGCAAAATGACCATTGGACAGGCATCTGAGGTTATCTTCATGCTCCTTTTGCCCTGGTTCTTTACCCGCTTTGGTTTTAAGAAGACCATTTTAATCGGGATGCTGGCCTGGATGGCCCGATACCTTCTCTTTACCTATGGGAATGCGGACGACCTGGTCTTTATGCTCCTGATAGGGATTGCCCTGCACGGGATCTGCTATGACTTCTTTTTCGTTTCCGGTCAGATCTATACGGACACCAAGGCAGGAGAAAAGTACAAAAGCGCCGCCCAGGGGCTGATAACTCTGGCCACCTATGGCGTGGGCATGCTTATAGGGTTTTGGATTGCTGGTCAAATTACCGACTTTTATGCCTCGGGCGAAAACAGCCATGACTGGGGGAATATCTGGCTGGTCCCTGCCGTTTTTGCCCTGGGGGTTTCCGTTTTGTTCGCGCTGCTGTTCAGGAACGAAGCCATCGAATACAAAAAGTAACAATAAAGCAACTTCAGTATGCCTAAGAAGATACGACTTGGGATCCTGGGCGGCGGAGGGGACTCCCTGATCGGGGTCCTGCACAGGGTAGCCGCCCATATGTTTGACAGTTATGAAATCGTCGGGGCGGTTTTCAGTCCGGAACATGAGGAAAGCCTGGATTTTGCAAGGGCAATCGATATTCCCCTCAATCGGGTCTATAAGGACTTCGATACCCTGATAACGGAGGAGATGAAATTGCCGGAATCAGAGCGCATGCAGGTGTGCTCCGTACAGACCCCCAATTTCCTGCATTTTCCCATGGCCAAAAAATTACTCGACAACGGCTTTCACGTGATTTGTGAAAAGCCGATGACGACCACCTATGAGGAGGCCCGGATCCTGCAGGAAGCCCACCGGAAGGCGGGGACCGTGTTTGCAGTGACCCATACCTATACGGGCTACCCGATGGTCCGTCAGATGCGGGAGATGATCAGGGCAGGGGAACTCGGGAAAATCCACAAAGTGGATGCCAGGTACTACCAGGGCTGGATCAATCCTATTATCCATGACAGGTCAAAGCGTTCGACCGTTTGGCGGCTCGACCCGGAAAAGGCCGGAATCAGTTCCTGTATGGGCGATATCGGCGTACACGCATTTAACATGATCGAATTTACCACAGGCCTTCAGATCAAATCCCTGCTCTGCGATTTCAATTACCTCTACGATGACAACCAGATGGATGTGGACGGGACGGTCCTGATCCGCATGGACAACCATGTAAAAGGGGTAATCCGGGCGAGCCAGGTGGCTACAGGGGAGGAAAACGGCCTTGCCATCTGTATCTATGGCGAAAAAGGAGGACTCCGGTGGGAGCAGGAACGGCCCAATTTCCTGTATCGCCTTAGCGATACGCAGTCCCTTCAGGTATACAGGCCCGGACATCAATACAATTCAGAACTCGCCCTGGATGGGACCAAGCTGCCTCCCGGTCACCCGGAAGGGATTTTTGATGCCATGGGGAACATATACAGGGGAGTTGCCCGGGCCATCCGGGGTGAAGCATATAACAGCGGGGAATTCCCAACTATGACAGACGGAGTGCGCGGGCTTAACTTTATTGAAGCCACCGTGGCCTCCCACAAGGGGGGCAATGTCTGGGTAGACCTGGATTAGCCATTCCCGGCCCGGAAAGTGAAAGCCCGGTAGGGAGCCGGGCTTTTTATTTATCTTTTTTCGAATATCTTTTCAAATACCTCGCAAACCACTATCATGCTTTCCAGGGGCTTTCGTTCAAAAGGCGCCAGCTCCCTGGTATAATATTCCCAGTGTGATTTTTTCCAGTATTCCAGGGAGCGATCTCCCTCCCCTTCCATCTGGGCATAGGAGGGAGTAATGGCAAAGAAAGGTTTCAGGGTCACCTTAACGGTGCGTATGATGCAATGGGCAGTGCCCGACCAATCGGTTACAATGGTCAGATCGCCAATTTTGGGCAGTGGTTCGTTCCTCAGTTGAAGCCCGAGCAGGGAATGAGAAGTGGCCCGCTTCTGTCCCTTCAGGATAAGTTTCAGGCAGGTATTGGCGATTTCCTCTGAGTCGCCAAAATATTCAATTCGGGGGTCTTCGGCAAAGGCGTACTCAAGGTGCTGGTCCAGGAAATCTCCCCAGAGGGCTTTGGCAGATTTATTCTTCATAGGGTGGTTATGAGATTATGAAAATACGCCATTTTTGAATTGTTTAGCCCTGGGATTCGTGACCAGGCCACCGGGGATGCCCGTGCCGGCCAAAGTGGTATCGAATATTTCATAAGACTACAAAAGCCCCGGGTTCATTTATTCTCGGGTATTTTCTATATTTATGCCGCCTGCACCAGACGCCTGTCTCCTGTTCGGACCACCCATAAATATAGGGTATTATTCCCAAATCAGACCGGTGAGAATGTAGCGAACAAACCTCAGACCCATCTATGAAAACAATCAAAGGACCTGCCGTTTTCCTGGCACAATTTGTAGACGACAAACCTCCTTTCAATTCTCTGGACGGCATGTGCCAGTGGGCCGCCAGCCTGGGCTATAAGGGGATTCAGATCCCCACCTGGGAGCATTTCCTGATCGACCTGGACAGGGCGGCTGAAAGTCAGGACTACTGCGATGAGCTCAGGGGGAAGATCAATTCCTATGGCCTTGAGATCACCGAGCTTTCCACTCACCTTCAGGGGCAACTCGTCGCCGTACATCCGGCCTACGACCTGATGTTTGATAATTTTGCCCCGGACGTGGTAAAGAACAACCCCAAAGCCCGGACCGAGTGGGCTGTGGATGTGGTCAAGAAGGCGGCCACAGCCAGCCGTCGTCTCGGGCTCAAATCACACGCTACCTTTTCCGGGGCCCTCCTCTGGCATACATTTCACCCATGGCCTCAGCGGCCTGCAGGCCTTGTGGAAATGGGGTTTCAGGAACTTGCCAGGCGCTGGAAGCCCATCCTGGAGCATTACGACGAGGAAGGGGTGGATGTGTGCTATGAGATCCATCCGGGAGAAGACCTGCATGACGGGGACACCTTTGAGCGTTTCCTGGAGGCAACCGGGAACCATCCTAGGGTAAATATCCTGTATGATCCAAGCCATTTTGTATTGCAGCAACTGGATTACATTGAATACATAGACCACTACCACGAATTCATCCGCGCCTTTCACGTTAAGGATTCTGAATTCAACCCCACGGGTAAAAAAGGGGCTTTCGGCGGGTATAACGACTGGGGCGACCGGGCCGGACGCTACCGTTCCCTGGGAGATGGCCAGATTGATTTTAAGACCATTTTCTCAAAACTCACACAGTACGGATGCGATGTATGGGCGGTCATGGAATGGGAGTGCTGCATCAAGTCGCCGGAACAGGGGGCCCGGGAGGGAGCCATATTCATACAGGATCATATTATTGAAGCTACCCAGAAAACTTTTGACGACTTCGCAGGGGGGGACGCGGATTCGGAAATGCTAAAAGGAATATTAGGAATCTAAATTTACTATACGATGAAAAAAACAATAACCCTCGTTGTTCTTGCCCTTTTCTTTGTGGCGTGCAAGGAAGACAATAAAGATAAAACCGCGACCGCTGACTCTGGTATCTTGGAGAAGGAAGAAAACACTCAAAACCCTAACGATGAATGGATTGTCCTATTTGACGGCACCTCATTTGACAGCTGGGAGGTATATCCTGATAAGGAGATCACAGAGGACTGGGTCATAGAAGACGGGGCCATGGTCTTAAGGACAGAGGGTTACAGAAAAGACGGGGAGCGGTTTAATCTCGTGACCAAGAGGACATTCAACAGTTTTGTCCTCTCTCTTGAATGGCGTGTATCCGAAGGAGCCAACAGCGGGGTCATGTGGGGAGTGAAAAGTGACCCAAAGCACCTTGAACCCTATGCCACAGGCCCTGAGATTCAGGTCCTGGATAATATTAACCACCCGGATGCTAAAAACGGGATTAACCATCAGGCAGGGTCGCTGTATGATATGGTGGCCCCCACGAAAGATGTAACGAAACCCATTGGTCAGTGGAATAGCTACCTGGTAACGATAGATCAAAAGAATAACCAGGGCAGCGTGGTGCTCAATGGTGAAAAGATCGTGGAATTCCCGGTGAACGGACCAGAATGGGATAAAATGGTGGCCGATTCGAAGTTTGCGGATTGGCCTGATTTCGGTAAATACAGGACAGGAAAAATTGCACTGCAGGATCATGGAGAAGCCATTCCCATTGCCTACAGGAATATTAAAATTAAAGAACTTTAGTTTGAAACGTAATTTACTGATTACAGGCCTTGCCTTACTAATTTCGTGCGGGGAAAAACATTCACAAGGGCATGAAGCAGCTGGGGATATTGAATCTGAGGCAATCATCCACACGGAATATCTTGGGGATGAACCTACCACCGTCGAGGAAACCCGGCAGTATGAACCGGTCCCGCCAAGGGTGATGCCCTACGGACAAAATGGCGCACCCAGTGACGCCATTGTCGTTTTTGACGGCAGCGGTTTTGAAGAGTGGATCACCACCCGGGACAGTTCAGAGGTAGTCTGGCACCTGAATGATGACGGGAGCATGACCGTAAAGGACAAAGCGGGTGACATACAGACCAAACGAAATTTCGGCGACATCCAGCTGCATATTGAATGGCGATCGCCTGCTGAGATCCGGGGGGAAGGTCAGAGCCGGGGCAACAGCGGGGTATTCCTCAATAACCTTTATGAGGTACAGGTACTGGACAACAACGACAATGAAACCTATGTAAACGGGCAGGTTGCTTCCATCTACAAACAGCATATCCCTTTGGCCATGGCTTCCGTTCCAAGCGGGGAATGGAACACCTATGACATTATTTACCATGCCCCGGAATTCAATGAAAAAGGGGAGAAAATCAAATCAGGCACCATGACGGTGCTGCACAACGGGATTCTGGTTCAGGATCATGAGGAGATCAAAGGAACTACTCCAGATGTCGGCTGGCCGAAAAATCCGCCACATGGCAGGGGTCCGCTTCGGCTTCAGGACCACGGTGACAACAGCCGGGTGAGCTACCGGAATATCTGGATAAGGGAGTTGTAGTATTTTAAACCTGTTTGAACCTCCCGAGAATGATAAACAGGGACGAAAAAGGTTTGTTTTTTGAATATGCCAACTGCATCCCAGAGCCTCGTATTAGCAGGCTGGTGGCAGAAATTGTCCTTGACAAATTCACTACCTTTGGCAAAAGACCAATAGAGAAATGATCCAATCCATGACCGGTTTCGGGAAGCACGTCCTGCAGTTGCCCGGGAAGAAGATTACAGTGGAGCTGAAGACCCTAAACAGCAAGAATTTGGACATTAATGCCCGGGTACCCCAGGCGTATCGGGAAAAAGAGCTCATCTTTCGCAATACCATCGCCCAGTCACTAGAAAGGGGCAAGATAGACTTTGGCCTTTATGTGGAGGCCAA
>SBFL01000202.1 GCA_006227965.1 Bacteroidota bacterium
CGGGCAGTTTCGAGGGATTCTTCCCACCCGGGCAATCCTTGTTTTCCCGGTTCTTAGGGTGCTTACCGCAGCTGACGTGAACAAAAATTATCAACAAAGTGGGAATTTGTGGTAAAATGTGGTAATAATTTCTATATATTTGAGTTCATAAAATAAATCAACCAACTTTTTTGTGACCTCTTTTATAGGTACATACGAATGCAAAGCCGATGCAAAGGGGCGTGTTATGATCCCTGTTGCCCTGAAGAACCAGATGGTCCCTATTCTCAGTCAGGGTTTTGTCATCAAACGTTCGGTTTTCCAGCCGTGCCTGGAGCTCTATCCCATGTCTGAGTGGAATGAGCTCATGCAGAAAATGAACCGGAAAAACCGCTTCAAAAAGAAGAACAATGACTTTATCCGCCGTTTTACGGCAGGGGTCAAGCTGGTTGAAATCGATGGGAACGGCAGATTGCTGATCCCGAAAAATCTGATGGCAGTCGCCGGAATCGAAAGGGAGGTCGTACTTAGTTCGGCTATCAATATCATCGAGATCTGGGACAAGGATGCCTATGAGACCATCCTGGAAGAAACTGCGGCCGATTTTGCGGACCTGGCTGAAGAGGTGATGGGGGATGACGGGGATGAACTATCATAACCCTGTACTGCTGAAAGAGTCCGTAGACGGACTAGCCCTTCGCAAGGATGGAATTTATGTTGATGTCACCTTCGGAGGAGGGGGGCACAGCAGGGAGATTTTAAAAAGACTGGGCCCTGAAGGAAGGTTGTTCGCCTTTGACCAGGATGCAGAGGCCCTGGAAAACAAGCCGGAGGATGGGCGATTTCAGTTGATCAACGCCAATTTCAGGTTTGTAAAACAGTATTTGAAGTTCTATGGCATTCTGAAAGTTGATGGAATCCTTGGGGATTTCGGGGTTTCCTCCCATCAGTTTGACAGGGCGGAGCGCGGGTTTTCAACGCGTCTGGATGCGGCCCTGGATATGCGGATGGACCAAAAAGGATCCTTGTCTGCCAGGGAAGTAGTGAACTCATATAGCTTGGAACGCCTCAGCGAGGTTTTGTTCAGGTTTGGGGAACTCAAGCGGGCAGGGGTTATTTCCCGGGCCATTTTACAGGCAAGGGAGCGAAAACCTATCGAAACCACAGGCGAACTAAACGAGGTGATACGCCCTTTTTTGCAGCGCGGCAAAGAAAACAAAGGGCTGGCACAAGCGTATCAGGCCATCCGGATGGAGGTCAATCAGGAACTGGAAGCTCTCCGGGAATTGCTACTTCAATCCGTGGACCTGTTAAAGCCCGGGGGGCGCCTTAGTTTGATTAGCTACCACTCCCTGGAGGACAGGCTGGTCAAACGTTTTTTTCGCAGCGGGAAGTTTGAAGGGGAAATCGAGAAGGATTTTTACGGTAATCCACTGGTCCCTTTCAGGAGTGTGGGAAAACTGGTGGTTCCGTCAGCGGAAGAGATTAGCGCGAATCCCAGGGCTAGAAGCGCCAGGCTTCGGGTGGCAGAACGAATTGAAATTGAAAAAAGGAATAAATAGAATATGAAAAAAGGATTGGTGGCATTGTTGAAAGGAACCTTTTTGGTTAGTGGGACTGCTCCCAAAAATTGGTTGTTTATCGTCTTTGCCTCCCTTCTGGCAACCATAATGATTGCCAGCTCCCATTCAGCCGACAGGAAGGTACATGAAATTGCAGCTTTAAACGAAGAGGTCAAGCAGCTCAGGAGTGAATTTGTAGAGATCCGCTCCAGGGCCCAGCGGCTCAAACTGGAATCCACCATCCGTGAATCCGTCATTGAAGTCGGTTTGCTTCCGACAGAGACACCGCCTGTAAAAATAATCGTTTCCAAAACCGAGCAGTACTAGTGTCAGCCACCCCAAAACATATACTGATACGACTATACCTGGTCTCAGGGGGTATGTTCCTGTTTGCCATGGCCGTAATGGTGAAGCTGGTGAATATACAGACCGTGGACGGCGATAAATACAGGGAATTGGCCATGCAGCGTACCGAAAAGATGTTCACCATCGAACCGAACCGTGGTAACCTGTATTCCGATGATGGCAGTCTGCTGGCAACCTCCGTCTCCAAATACACCATTCGTTTTGATGCCGTAACGGTTTCTGCTGCTGATTTTGAGGCCGGGGTCGGGCCGCTTTCCAGGGAACTGGGCAGGTTGCTGGACAAGCCGGCAGCCCACTATGAAAATGTACTCCGTAAGGCCAGGGCCACCAAAAACCGGTATGCACTCATAGCCCGCAACCTGGATTATTCCAAGTACATGGCAGTTAAGGAATTCCCGCTTTTTGAGAAAGGCCCTTACAAGGGGGGTATGATCGTCGAACAGCAAACCGTAAGGGAACACCCCCTGGGAAAAATTGCGGAACGCAGCGTTGGCTATGAACGGTATGACGAGAATGGCTATGCCACCCGTGTGGGATTGGAAGGGGCCTTTGGCCGCTATCTGAGGGGCATTGAGGGAAAAAGGCTTAAGCAAAAGATCGCCAAGGGGCAATGGAAACCCATTGGACTGGACAACATAATAGAACCTCAGGACGGGTATGATGTGATCTCCACCATAGATATCAACATTCAGGACATTGCCCACCACGCGCTTCTTAGACAGCTGGAACACTACAAGGCCGAGCACGGGACCGTGATTGTGATGGAAACCCGAACCGGGGAAATAAAGGCCATCAGCAATTTGGGTCGCACGGAAGAGGACACCTATTACGAACGGCTGAATTACGCCATAGGAGAGTCCCATGAGCCAGGTTCCACCTTTAAACTTATGTCCCTGGTCGCAGCCCTGGAGGACGGGGTTGTGGATACCAGTACCGTGATAGATACCGAAAAGGGTTACTGGAGGATCTATGACCGGGTCGTTCGCGATTCCCGTCTGGGCGGCTATGGAAAAATAAGTGTTGGGAGGGCTTTTGAGGTTTCCTCCAATACGGCCTTTGCCAAGATAATCCACGAAAACTACAAGGAGCGGCCTGAAGAATTTGTAAACAGGCTCAGGAGCATGAACCTTCACCAGGAACTGGGCATGCCGATAAAGGGAGAAGGCAAGCCGGTACTTCGAAGCCCGGGAGATAAGGGCTGGTCCGGGATCTCCCTGGCCTGGATGTCCCATGGGTATGAGGTATCCCTTACCCCGTTGCAGACACTGGCATTCTACAACGCCATTGCCAACGGAGGGGAATTGCTGCGTCCCCGGCTGATTGAAGAAGTCCGCGAATGGAACCGGACGGTACAGCGCTTCGATAAGGAAGTGCTCAACCCTGCCATATGCTCTCCTGAAACCGTAAGAAAAGTGCAGCAGCTGCTGCGGAATGTGGTGGCCGAGGAGCACGGTACCGGCCACCGGCTGGATTCCCCTTACCTGACCCTTGCGGGCAAAACGGGGACGGCCCAGAAGAATTACGCTTCCCGGGATCCGGAAAAACTGGGGTACATCTCAACCTTTGCCGGGTATTTCCCGGCTGAGGATCCGCAGTATTCCTGCATTGTGGTTATTCATGAACCCGACAAGAGTGTCGGGTACTATGGAGCCGATGTGGCAGGTCCGGTCTTCAAGTCCGTGGCAAGCAAGATCATTTCAAACAAGCCCCTGGAATCTAAAATCGCCTCCCTGGAAGTGGAAACCTCCCACCTTAAACAGGCCTATGAGTCTTATTTCTCCGTAGCCCGTCAAAACATGGAAAAACTTCCTGATTTGAGGGGGATGAGCGGGATGGACGCTGTATCCCTTCTGGAGAATCTCGGGCTACAGGTCGAGGTGCGCGGGAACGGGAAGGTGAAAAAACAATCGGTTTCCCAGGGTACCGATATCAGGGCAGTGAAAAAAATAATTCTGGAACTCTCATGAAACAGCTCAAGGACCTGTTATTCGGAGTATCCCTCAAGGCCGTAAGCGGTACAACGGCCATTGAGGTGTCTGAGCTGTGCTTCGATTCCAGAAAGGCAACGAGCCTGGACGTTTTCATCGCCATCAGGGGTACGCAGGCAGACGGACACGGCTTTATCGAGAAGGCCCTTGGACAGGGCGCTATTGCGGTGATCTGCGAGGCCCTTCCTGAGAACCTGAAGGATGGGGTGACCTATGTTGAAGTGGAAGACAGCCAGAAAGCACTGGCCATTATGGCTGCCAACTTTTATGAAAATCCCTCCAGAAACCTCAGACTGGTAGGGGTAACAGGGACCAATGGAAAGACCACCATCTGCAGTTTATTGTATCAACTGTTTAAAGCAGCAGGATACAAGGTGGGACTGCTCAGCACGATCCGGATCCTGGTCGATGAGGAGGAATATGAGACCCGACTGACAACACCCGACGCCCTGACCATCAACAGGCACCTTGCCCTGATGAATGAAGCTGGAGTTGAATATTGTTTTATGGAAGTGAGTTCCCACGGCATTGCCCAGGGCAGATCTGAGGGATTGCATTTCCAGGGGGCCGTATTCACCAACCTCACCCACGACCACCTGGACTACCACGAGACCTTTGAGGAATACAGGAATACAAAGAAAAAACTCTTTGACAGCCTCCCCAAATCAGCATTTGCCCTTACCAATGCCGATGACCGGAACGGACTGTTCATGATCCAGAATACACGGGCCCGCAAGTTTACCTATGCCCTGAAATCCTATGCGGATTTCCGGGCCCAGATCCTCGAACAACAAATGGATGGCCAGCTTCTGAAGATTGCCGATCAGGAGGTCTGGACAAAGCTTATCGGGGAATTCAACGCCTATAACCTGCTTGCCATTTATGCCGTGGCATCCCTGTTGGGACTGGAAACCCTGGAGACCCTGCAGGGCTTGAGCAAATTGAAAACCGTAGATGGGAGGTTTCAGTATTACGTCTCAAAAAAACGCATAACAGCTATTGTTGATTATGCCCATACGCCGGACGCTATTAAAAATGTATTGAGTACAATCAATGCATTGAGGACTGGAAATGAGAACGTCATCACCGTTGTGGGGTGTGGTGGTGATCGTGACAAGTCTAAGCGTCCGGTCATGGGGCATATCGCTTCAGAAATGAGCAACACCGCCATTTTCACCTCGGACAACCCCCGTTCTGAAGAACCCGGGGCGATCATCAGGGAGATGGAAGGCGGGGTGGAACCCCAGAATGCACGTAAGGTCATCTCGATCGAAGACCGCAGACAGGCCATTCGCACGGCCTGTAAGCTTGCCGATCCCGGAGATTTTATCCTGGTGGCCGGAAAGGGTCATGAAACCTATCAGGAGATTCGTGGGGTACGCACGGACTTCAACGATTACGAAATAGTCAAAGAGGAATTGGAAAAACAGGAAGCAAACGCCTGAGAAACGGATAAACGCAAGAAGGAACCATGCTGTACTACCTATTCGAGTATTTGGAGAGCGAATACCAGCTTCCCGGGGCCACCCTCTTCCAGTTTCTCACCTTCCGGGCGGGTATGTCCGTCCTTCTTTCCCTTATCCTCGCCACAGTCTATGGAAAACGAATTATCCGGCTGCTTCGCAGAAAGCAGGTTGGGGAAACGGTTCGGGATCTCGGACTTGAAGGGCAGACGGAAAAAGAGGGAACCCCCACCATGGGCGGGATCATTATCATTCTGGCTACCCTGATACCAACCCTGCTATTTGCACGGCTGGACAACATTTATGTGCTTCTGCTGATCGGCACCATGCTCTGGATGGGGGTAATAGGCTTTATCGATGATTACATCAAGATCTTCAAAAAGAACAAAAAAGGCCTTCAGGGGCGTTTTAAGGTCCTCGGGCAGGTGGTCCTCGGACTGATCGTAGGGGCCACCCTTTACCTTCACCCGCAGGTGACCGTCAAGGAAAAAAACTACTCCATGATCACTCAGCAGTACGAGCTGGAGCAGGTGGAAGGGCAGGAGGTCAAATCCCTGATGACAAATGTGCCGTTTTTCAAGAACAACCAGCTGGACTATGCAAAATGGGTGTCATGGATCGGGGAGGGAGCCGAGAACTACGCGTGGATCCTGTTCATCCCCATTGTGATTTTTATCGTGACGGCCGTTTCCAACGGGGCCAATCTGACCGATGGCGTCGACGGGCTTGCGGCCGGATCATCGGCCATTATCGTCCTGACCCTGGGAATTTTTGCCTGGGTGTCCGGTAATGTGATCTTCTCCGAATACCTGGATATTTTCTTTATCCCACGCGCCGGCGAACTGGTAGTATTCATTACGGCCCTGGTGGGAGCCCTGATCGGGTTTCTCTGGTACAACGCATACCCGGCCCAGGTTTTTATGGGAGATACCGGCAGCCTCACCATCGGCGGGGTCATCGCAGTGATCGCTCTGATTGTCCGAAAAGAATTACTGATCCCTATCCTGTG
>SBFL01000054.1 GCA_006227965.1 Bacteroidota bacterium
CCCTGGCCGCTGAAGGGGTGGATATCTGTGAGCCCATGTTTGACGGTGATCCTTCGGACCCTAATTACCAGCATCTGCTTGACTTCAGCGAAACCTTTGCCTTTACCGAATTCCTACTGGAGCGAAACCCCCTCCGTTATGAGTTTTCCTCCATAGACATGACCAATAAGCGGGATGACATTCCCGCGGACTCTGATTACTTTACCCTCATGGATTTTTCGGCCAAATGGGATCCGGTCCCCACCATGCTGTGCCAGAATCACACCGCCCTGGTAAAGGGTTTTATGGGGCAGACCACTGCATTTACGCGCTCACAAATAAAGCCGACAGTACTGGTATTGGGTGAGAACAAACTGAACGGGGAGGCCCGGTATATACACGGGATCAAGGGAAGGGGGTTCTTCACTTTCTATGGGGGGCATGACCCCGAGGACTACCAGCACCGTGTCGGGGACCCCAAGACCGAACTGGAACTGCACCCGAATTCCCCGGGCTACCGGTTGATTTTGAATAACGTCCTCTTCCCGGCCGCCCGCAAGAAGAAACAAAAAACCTAACCGAGCGCCGCGAGCAATTGCTCAAGAATGTGTTCTACCCCCTGCTCATCATTGCTCAGGGTCTTAAAGCGCGCCGTTTGCAGTACATTGGGATGCGCATTGGCCATGGCATAACTGAATGCCGCCCGCTCCAGCATTTCCAGGTCGTTGTTGTAGTCCCCGAAAGCGAGGGTGGCCTCGGGGGGAATTCCCAAATGTTTCTGAAGCAGTTCCAGGGCGCGCCCCTTATGGGCCTTTGGATCTGAAAGGTCCACCCAGTGGGCCCCTGAAACCTTTACCTTCAATCGGTTTTCATAGGGTTGTACTTTCGGGTAGATGTAGGTCTCAGAGCTGTCGAAATGATAGACGGCAATTTTCATGATCTCTCCCCTGAATCCCTGCAGCTCATCCAGGTATTCGAACTCGGTATAATACTCCGTCAGCTGTTCCCTGAATGCCGGGACGGGAGGCCTGAGATAGGCCCGTTCCTTCCCGCAGAGCACGGTGTGCGCCCCGGGGATTCCCTCCAGGGTGCGCAGGACTTCGTCCCTGAGGACAGGGTCCATGGGGGTGGACAAGAGTTCCGTTTCCCTGTGACGGAGCAGGCCGCCGTTTTCCGCGATGATGAATACTTCACCGAGGATGGGAGTCAGCTTTACGGCAATGCTCTGGTACTGTCTGCCGCTGGCCGCTGCAAACCGAACACCCCGTCTGCCCAGCGCTTCCTGTAATTCAAAAAACCGGTCGCTCACCCGGTGCGCGGAATCCAGCAGGGTTCCGTCCATATCGGTTACAACGAGTTTTACATCCTTTAGATCCATAGGTCCGGTTTCTGGCGCAAAGGTAATTTTATCCGTACTTTTCCTGCGCCTTTCCTGCGCACTTAACGTAAATTTTATCTTTATATGCCCTGGTTTCAACGCGAAATACAACTCAGGCCCTTTCCCAGGGGATTTCACCTGATCACCAGGGAGATCCAGGAGGGACTCCCGGAACTTAAGGGAATTCGTGCCGGGCTCTTGCACGTCTTTATCAGGCATACCTCGGCCAGCCTTACCCTCAATGAGAACGCAGACCCCACCGTACGGGCCGATTTTGAGCGGCACATGAATGTAATGGTCCCGGAAGGGGCTTCCTACTATACGCATACCCTGGAAGGTCCGGACGACATGCCTGCACATATCAAGGCCTCCCTTATGGGCAGCTCATTGCTATTGCCGGTAAGCCAGGGAAGGCTCAGCCTGGGTACCTGGCAGGGGGTTTACCTCTGCGAGCACCGCGACAGGGCGTGCGGCCGCCATTTACTCCTTACCCTGCAGGGGGCATAAAAAAACCCCGGTGCTGATAGCTATCGGCACCGGGGTCCCCACGAGAAAACGTTCGATTTTTATTTTACCTTCTCCACGATGGCCTTGAAGGCTTCCGGATGGTTCATGGCGAGGTCGGCCAGCACCTTGCGGTTCAGCTCGATGTTCTGGGCCTTTACCTTCCCCATGAATTCCGAGTAGGACATTCCGTGCATCCTGGCTCCCGCGTTGATGCGGGTGATCCAGAGGGAGCGGAAGTTTCTTTTCTTGGTTCTGCGGTCCCTGTAGGCGTATGACATCGCCTTTTCTACCGCATTTTTGGCTACGGTCCAGACGTTTTTACGTCTTCCGAAGTACCCTTTGGCCTGCTTCATCACCTTTTTTCTCCGGGCTCTTGAAGCAACTGAATTTACTGATCTTGGCATTTTTCTTTTGTTTTTTGTAGCAGGCGTTCCAATTGTTTGGACACTTTATGGCCTGACTCCATGGTTACACTTTGTACCGATATACACGCAGGGCTTATTTCAGCCGCAATTGCTCCCTGATACTGTTTTCATCCGCTTCGTGGACCAAGGTGGAATGCGTCAGCTTAAGCTTCCGCTTTTTCGACTTTTTGGTCAGGATGTGACTCTTGAAGGCGTGCTTTCTCTTGATCTTTCCAGAACCTGTCAGCTTGAAACGCTTCTTGGCACTGGATTTGGTCTTCATTTTAGGCATCTGTTCCTGGTTAAAATTTATTTCTGTTTTCCCGTGTCTATTTTTTGGCTTTTGGCGCGATGAACATAGTCATCCGCTTTCCTTCCAATTTGGGCATTTGCTCTACTTTTCCGTAATCCTCCAGATCCTGGGCGAGGCGGAGGAGCAAAATCTCTCCCTTGTCCTTGTACACGATGGACCTTCCCTTGAAAAACACATAGGCCTTCAGTTTGGCCCCGTCCTTCAGGAATTTCTCAGCGTGTTTTGTTTTAAACTCGTAATCGTGGTCGTCCGTATTGGGTCCGAACCGTATTTCTTTTACAACTACCTTGGAAGCCTTGGCCTTCATGGCCTTTTCCCGCTTCTTTTTTTCGTAGAGGAACTTCTTGTAATCGATGATCTTGCAGACCGGTGGATCTGCCTTGGGCGAAATTTCAACGAGGTCTAACCCTATTTCCTCAGCCATTTTGATGGCTTCCTGAACGGTGTACACGCCCATTTCCACATTGTCACCCACAAGACGCACGCTAGGTGCGGTAATCTTTTCATTAATGTTGTGAGGGAATTTGTTTTCCCTCTTAGGTCTGGGCTTGAATCTTCTTCGTATTGCTATGGCTACTCAGTTTTAATTAAACTTCTTTCAAAACGACTTTAAGGTACTATTTATTTCTTTCTGTATCAAGTCTGAAAGGGCCTCCACCGTCATGGCCCCCAGATCTTCACCCCCGTGCCTGCGCACCGAAACGGTACCTTGTTCCATTTCCTGGTCACCTACAATAAGCATGAACGGCAGTTTTTGCATCTCCGCTTCCCGGATCTTCTTGCCAACCGTCTCGCTGCGGGCGTCCACGAGGGCGCGAATTTCGCAATTTTCCAGGGAATTTAAAACTTTTTGGGCGTATTTTTCGTGCTTCTCACTGACCGGTAGGACAATAGCCTGCTCAGGGATCAGCCAAAGCGGGAAATTCCCGCCGGTGTGTTCCAGCAACAGGGCAACGAAGCGCTCCATGCTGCCAAAAGGGGCCCTGTGGATCATAACCGGCCGGTGGAGTTCGTTGTCGCTGCCCTTATAGGTCAGGTCAAAACGCTCCGGGAGGTTGTAGTCTACCTGAATGGTGCCCAGCTGCCATTGCCGGCCCAGGGCGTCTTTCACCATAAAATCCAGTTTGGGGCCGTAAAAGGCCGCTTCCCCCGGTTCTATGACGAAATCCAGTCCCTTCTCACGCGCCGCCCCAATGATGGCCTGCTCCGCCCGCTCCCAGTTTTCCACCGAACCGATGTATTTCTCAGGGGTTTCGGGGTCGCGAACGGAAACCTGGGCCGTAAAATTGTCCAACCCCAGGGAACGAAGCACGTAGAGCGAAAGGTCAATGACATTCTTGAACTCGGTGTCCAGTTGTTCGTGTGTGCAGAAAATATGGGCATCGTCCTGGGTGAATCCCCTGACACGGGTCAGCCCGTGCAATTCACCGCTCTGCTCATACCGATAGACAGTCCCGAATTCCGCAAAGCGTTTGGGCAGTTCCCTGTAGCTGTAGGGTTTTGCATTGTAGATCTCGCAGTGGTGCGGGCAGTTCATCGGTTTCAGCAGGAATTCTTCATCATCTTTGGGGGTGTGTATGGGCTGGAAGCTGTCTTCCCCGTATTTGGCGTAGTGACCGGAAGTTACATAAAGCTCCTTCTGACCGATGTGTGGGGAGACGACCATTTCATACCCGGCTTTTTTCTGGGCCTTCTTGAGGAATTGCTCCAGGCGCTCCCGCAGAGCGGCTCCCTTGGGCAGCCACAGCGGCAGGCCCTGTCCCACCTTTTGGGAAAAGGTGAATAGTTCCAGTTCCCGCCCGAGCTTGCGGTGGTCTCTTTTTTTGGCCTCCTCCAGGAGGTGGAGGTACTCTGTGAGTTCCTTTTGCTTGGGGAATGAGATCCCATATACCCTGGTAAGCTGGGGTCGGTTTTCGTCTCCCCTCCAGTAGGCCCCGGCCACATTGAGGATCTTCAGGGCCTTGATCAGTCCTGTATTCGGGATATGCCCCCCCCGGCAGAGATCCGTAAAAGTATCGTGGTCGCAGAAGGTAATATCCCCATCTTCCAGGTTCTCGATCAGCTCCATCTTGAACGGGTTGTCCTGCTCTTTGTAGTAGGAGAGGGCATCTGCCTTGGAAACCTCCCGCATCCTGAAGTCGTGGTTGCCCCGGGCGATCTCCATGGCCCGTTCTTCTATAGAGGGGAAATCCTTTTCTGAGACATGGTGGTCCCTGAAATCCACATCGTAATAAAAGCCGGTATCGATGGCCGGCCCTATGGTAAGCCGGATACCGGGGTACAGTTCTTCCAGCGCCTGGGCCACAACGTGGGAAGAAGAATGCCAGAATGCCTTTTTACCCTCTTCATCCCTCCAGGTATACAGCAGCAGTTCCCCGTCTTCCAAAAGGGGGGCGGCGGTTTCCACCTTCCGGTTGTTAAAACGGGCGGAGATCACAGTGCGGGCCAACCCCTCGCTGATGTCTTTTGCCACCTCCATGGGGGTTGTGCCCTTGGGGTGCTGCACAACCTTTCCGTCTGGTAATTTGATGTTTATCATGATACAGATGCTGTAAGGGCGCAAAGATAATACCTCCTGCTTTGGCAGGCAACCATATGAATCAGGGAAACATGGGTCATTTTTTTCGCCCGAAAAGGGCGTCTACCAGTGTTTTTATACTGTAGAACCCCATCCCCACGGCTCCAATGGCCAGCAGGCATCCGATCACCAGCACGGGCATGTACCAGGGATGGTCCTGGTTCCTGAAGGCCTGGTACAGAACAACGGGCCCGGAAAACATCAGGGCCAGTGTCCAGGCCAGACGTTTCACACCCTTGATCAGTAAGTCACGATTGGTTTTCAATTGGAAAGCGCTTGTGAGGAATCAAAAATAACAAGAATTACTATCTTTTGCGGGCAAACCCCCGGATTATGCAATCAGCATTAGCGCAGCAGGCTGCCCGTGTTCTTGAAAACAACTGGCAGGAAGTCTCTATCCTGGTCGGCTTCTTTTTCCTCATCCTTTTGTTTAGTTTTATGCTTCCAACCCTTTATGGATGAGAATAATACTTATTCCAGATAAATTCAAAGGTTCACTGACAGCCAAAGAGGTGAGGGAGGCAATTTCGGCCGGGGTCCTCGGGGTCTTTCCGGATGCGGATCTGATAGACTTTCCCGCCTCTGACGGAGGGGATGGCTTTCTAGATGCCGTCCGCTCGGTTCGCGAAGTGGAAACGGTTGAGGTAATGGTGGAAGATCCTCTCGGCAGGAGCATCAACGCCCCATTCCTCTTGGACCGGGCTCGTGGAGAAGCCTTCCTGGAAATGGCCACGGCCTCAGGCATGGTCCTGCTAAGCCAGGCGGAAAGGGATCCGCTGCGTACCCATACCCGCGGCACAGGCCAGCTTATACGCGAGGCGATCCTGAGAGGGGCACGGAGGGTTTTTGTCGGGTTGGGTGGCAGCGCCACCAATGATGGAGGTTGTGGCATTGCCACTGTTTTCGGATATCGTTTCCTGGACGGGCGGGGAAGGGAGTTAGACCCCGTTGGCGGGAACCTCGAAAGGATTGCGGACATTGTGGAGCCTGAAGAGGCCGCTTTGACCAGGGATGTGGAGATAATAGCGGTAAATGATGTCTCAAACCCGCTTTGGGGCCCTCAGGGAGCCGCATATGTGTATTCGCGTCAGAAGGGAGCTACCGAGGTTGCTATACCGGAGTTGGACAGGGGGCTCCGTCAACTGGATCGGTTGGCCGGCAATCAGCTGGGCATACATGCCGGGCAGCTGGCCGGGGCAGGTGC
>SBFL01000126.1 GCA_006227965.1 Bacteroidota bacterium
GGGGGGTATGAGTACAACAATCTGATGTACGCTGCTGCCGGGGAGGTAATCCGTGCCGTCTCAGGAAAACACTGGACGGAATTCGTGCGGCAGGAGATTTTCCAACCCCTGGAAATGTCACGCACTGTGGCCAAGGTATCTGATCTGTTTAGCTCCGGCAACTTTGTGACCCCTTATTTCTATGACGAAGGAACGGGGTATATAGAGGTCCCCTATAACCGTTCTGACCAGATCGGCGCTGCCGGGATGATCTGGACCTGTGCGGCCGACATGGAAAACTACCTGCAATTCCTGCTGGGTGGGGGCTCTTTTAATGGGCAGGTACTCCTGAAGCCCGAGACATTCGCCTACCTGTTCAAACCCCATACCCTGCTGCCGGAATCGGGTTTTTATCCCACCCGTCAACTGACCCGGCCCAACTGGCTGAGCTATGGCCTGGGCTGGTTCCAGCACGATTACAGGGGGCACAAACTGGACTTCCATACGGGAAGCATTGGCGGGTTGGTGGCCATTGCCGGAATCATGCACGATAAGAAAGTCGCCGTCTACGTACTTGCCAACCGGGATCATGCAGAACTCAGGCATGCTGTCCTCTACAAGGCCCTTGATCTGTGGGCATTTGAAGATGCTTCCCGGGACTGGCACGGGGAGGTCTTTGAGCTCTATGAAGAGCTTCGTAAACGAGGTGAAAAGCTCAAGGAGGAGCAGTTAAATAACCGGGTTGAGGACACCCAAACCAGTCTGCCAATGCTGGCCTATTCAGGAACTTACAACCATCTCATGCTCGGGGATGTCACTGTTTATTCAGGGCAGCAAGGCATGCAAGTTCGTTTCAATGACTTTGTCAGTTTCGGGGCACAGCACTGGCATTACGACACCTTTCGGATCCTGCCGGATAACAGGTACCGGTTCGAAGGGTTTTTCACATTTCACCTCGGGACCGACGGGTCTGTTGCTCAAATGGAGGTGTTTGGAGAACGATTCTCCAGAAAAGAATAATCACAGGAAGCGAAAAGGCCTTTTACCTTCCATTCAGTCCATGGGCGTGGCAATGGTAATATTGCGGTATTCTACAGGACCGTGGTCGCCCTGCAGGTATATGGGTCCGGGCTCTGATTCTCTGCTGTTCAGGGCACCTCCGGTTATCCCGGGAATGATCTGGTTGTGGATGACCGTCTTCCCGTTTGCCACCACAGTAATCCTCCGGCCCACCAGAGTTATGTCATAAGACTGCCACTCCCCGGCTTTTTTGGCGACATTTTCATTTGGGGTCAGGAATCCGTAAAGTCCTCCGAGGTAATGGGAATCGGGTTCTTTCCCAAAACTGTCTTCCACCTGTACCTCATAGCGACCACGGAGATAGATACCGGAGTTGGACCCTTCCGGATACCTGAATTCAATATGAAGTCTGAAATCCATGAATTCCTCTTCGGTTATCAGATTCACCCCGGGGGTTGCACTGGTCAGTACCCCGTCCTTAACAAACCACTGATTTTCAATTATTTTTGTCTCGGGCACCCATCCTGAGAGGCTGTTTTGCTCAAGCAAAGGCTTCGGATCAGACCATTTTTCAGGAGGTGCATATAAAAGCAAAGGAGCCCTTACCCCCCTGAAAGCACGTGCGTGGCCCATATGGTCCAGGATGTTTCCTTCCAGGGAATCCCCCTTGATGGTTCCGGTAAAATGCATGTATACAGTACCGTTCCATTGGGGAGGGATGCTGAAGCTGATCAGACCGTCCTTGTCAAATACTTCCGCAATGGGCCTGGCGCTCCCGCTCCGACCTACAAAATGACCGACCAGAGCCCGGTCGCCGGACAATTTGACCTCCAGCCAGTACGGCACCCACCTGTTCTCGTATTCTACCTCCAGGTCCCAGCGCCCTATGGACCTGGATTCCCCCGGTGACTGTGCGATAACTCGGGCGGCGGCAAGAAGGGTTAGCCCGAAAACAAGAAAATATCTGATTGCAATTAAAGTTGAATACATGAATCTGTTTTATAGATAGATCCAAAGATGTAGAGAATTTATATCTTGTCCAAAACCGGATTTCCAGGTTTTGTACCTTAGATCTTCACCATTTCAGATGAACCCAGCAACCCGATTCAAGGTAGCCAACAATCCGGGTGATTTTGCCCGGATCGCCCAGATGGCAGATATTATCTGGAGGGAGCACTACATCCCCATCATTGGAAAACCGCAGGTGGATTATATGCTCGAACATTTTCAGTCCGTGCCGGCCATCAGCCTGCAGGTTTCCGAGAACATGCTTTACTATATAATAATGAAGCAGGAAATCTACATAGGATATATGGCCATCCAGAAAAGAGGGAGAGAGCTCTTCCTGAGCAAGATTTACCTCTTCAGGGAGTATCGCGGAGAGGGGCACGGGAAAGCAGCCATGGAATTCATAGAGGAAAAGGCCCGGGAATTTGAATGTGACCGTATTGCATTAACGGTCAATAAGAACAACCACCTTTCCATTCAGGCATATCTGAAAATGGGGTTTGAAAACACAGGGGCCCTGGTCACCGATATAGGCGGTGGTTTTGTAATGGATGATTACCGGTTGGTCAGTATTTTGAAGTATAGGCCTTGCGATGCAGCTGGAAATTCTCCAGTTTAATGTCGTCCACCCCAATATCGTCAAAGGGGTATTCCATGTGATCCTGAATATTGTAAAGCGCAATCAGGATGAATTCAGTAACCACTACGATAAAGTATACCGCTAACTCACTGTGGATTGCCCCAATATTATAGATGATGGTGGGCGCATAAATAAGTGGAAAAATATAGATGAAAATCAGGCAATATGCTTTCAGGGCACGGGGCGTTCTGTGGATATTGATGGCAAAAACATTCTCGAAGCCCTCCTGCATATTATTCATGTACCTGTAGATCCGATCCTTGATCCGCCTGGGAATGAACTCCTCAAGTTCATTGATAAAAGTGTGAAAATCTCGGATGGCCTGGTCCACGGCCTCCACATTTTCCTCATTATCCTTAAGGTGCTGAACCGTTTCATCGCTGATCTTTTTCAGGACGTCTTCTGATTTTTTCTTGTCCTCCTCGGTCATGTCCGTGCTGGTTTGCAGGTAAAAATTGATTGTTACCAGGGCAGAGCGGTACTGGCTCAGGTGCTGAAGCGCTTTTTCACGACGCCGGAAAGCCCCCCGGATATTGAATACCAGCGGGAAAATTATGGCAATACTGAGAAGTGTTAGATCCAGGTTGTACCCCAGATTAAAGTGAATAGAGATATAGGTCACTATGACCGATGTGACGAGAGTGATGTACGTCTTTCCGTTAATTATTGAAGTGTATAGTTTGATATTCGAAAATTTAGTATCTTAAGACTTTAACTCAACCACCAAGATAGTGAAAAATCGAATTTTAACATTAATTGCCCTCTTATTTTTTATTTCAGGGGGCATAATTTATGCTCAGGTGCCATATGCCAACCTGGAGTTTAATGAGCCCAATCAGCTTTTTCAAAGCGAGACACCCTTATCCATGAAATGGAAATACTCCGACAAGGATATGCGGAAAAAAACAAATGACAGTACCTTTCTGGACTGCGTGTTGTCCTACCAGAAGGAAGATGGCGCCTGGGATTCCCTGGAGGTACAGGTGCGCGCACGCGGGAACTGGCGACAGGAAAATTGCTTCCTTACTCCTGTGAAAATCCAAATAAAAAAGGAGCAGCGCGAAGGCACCATATTTGAAGGAAACAAGGAGCTTAAAATGGTGCTGCCCTGCCGGAACAATGACCAGGGTCTGGATTATGTATTAAGGGAATACATGGCCTATAAGTTATACGAGCCTATTTCCCCCTTCCATTTTAAAACCCGCAGGGTAGCCCTCGAGTTTACCGATGACCGGGGCAAGAAAGAGAAGGCATACCAGCTCGAGGCCTTCCTGATCGAGGACACCAAAGAAGTGGCGGGCCGCTGCAATGCCAGGAGGCTTAAGCGCAATGTGCACCCGCTTCAACAGGAGGATTTCTGCTGTACCCAGAACGATTTCTTCCAGTTCATGATCGGAAACACAGACTATTCAGTGGCCTATCAGCACAACGAAAAGCTTCTATTCGTGGAAGGAATGAAAGCCATCCCGGTACCGTATGACTTCGATATGTGTGGGCTGGTGAATGCCAATTACGCCGTGGTATCCCAGGTTGGTGGAGAAACCCTCCCAATTACGGATGTCACCCAGCGGTTCTGGAGAGGATTCCAGCGCCCTCCAGGGGTATACGAACAGGTGCGGGACTATTACCTGGACAACAAGGAAGCCGTACTTGCCAAGGCAGAGGCCCTCAAACCAGCGTTCCGCGATGTTAAGGAATATGATGAAGCCAGGGAGTTTATCCTTGAGTTTTACGGCATCCTCGAAAGTCCATCCGAATTCAGGCGGCAGATTCTCGACAAGGCCCGAACAAAATAATAGTTACCCGGCAGATTCCCTGAAGTGATTTTACTCCTAGTCCAGTAATTCCTTCAGGGGATTTCCTGAGGTGCCGTCAGGCATCTGCAGGTTCAGCATAAATGATAATGTAGGTGCAATATCCCTGGGATGAACTTTCCTGGAGGAATCTCCGCGTTTCACCCCCTTGCCAAACCATAACATAGGGACCTGCGTGTCATAGGCATAGCCGGATCCATGGCTGGTGCCCCGAACCTTGGAGACCGGCGTTCTAAAATCCGACGTCGGGTAGATTCCGGGCTCGTAAACAAGCATTACATCTCCGGAACGATCCGGATGGAAACCTCGCTGCAATTTAGCCAACTGCCCTTCGGTGTAAATCTTTTGTTGAAGATCCTGTGCGGTAACCGCATAGCGCACTCCCGGCTGTGTTTCCATAATATCAGCCACAGCCTGTTGCATCTCTGCCAGGGAAAACTTCTTTTCCGCTATCAGTTTTCGGTCCAGGTAGATCTGCTCACTACCGAAATAGGTGATCCAGTCAAAAGCTCCGAACCGCTGGCCCAGTTTAAAGGACAGGTCCTGCTTGAACTGAGGCAGAACGGCCAGGCCCGCCTGCATTTTGTTGGCGTGTAACCAGGAAACAACCGGCTGGGCCCCATGGTCTGAGGTGAGAAACAGCAGGTAATTCCCGGCCCCCACTTCCCGGTCCAGGCTACTGAGCAAATCGGCAATGTCCCGGTCCAGCCTTAAATAAGTATCCTGGACCTCCACGGACTGGGGGCCAAAGGTATGCCCCACCACATCCGGGGCAGAAAAGCTGACACAGAGCATGTCCGGATAGGCATCCTTTCCAAGTCCTTCATTGCGAAGGGCTTCCAGGGCGAAATCCTTGGTAATGGTATTCCCGAAAGGGGTTCCCCAGAGTACCTGGTAGAAATTGGTCGCCCCTTCATACAATTTGCGCATCTCCTCAAAATTGTAGGGAAAGGTCGGAGCTTCCTTTCCTCTCAGGATGGTTTCGTGCGGGTTGTCGTCCGGAGCACTCTCATCGTATTCGGACATAGGCAACAGAGGGTTCCAGGTTTCACTCAGGTATTTGTCGGCCTGCTCCTGTGCATTGAACTTTGCAACCCAGGAAGGAAGCTTCTCCATATAATAGGTACTGCTTACCCAATGCCCGGGGCTGCTTTCCCAGTCATACCAGTAAGCCGCATTGGCCGTACGGCCTCCCGGCAGTATGGCTCCCCGGTCCTTCAGGGAGATGCTGATCACCTTCGACTTCATATTGGTGCCGAGTCGTAACTGGTCCGAAATGGTGCTGGCAAGGAGCCTGTTCGGGGAATAACCGTTCGGGTTTTCGATTACCGAACCCGTTATCTTAACAGAGGGATCCCCCACGTTGCTCACTACGTTTCCCGATCGCCTGTCAAACCAGCTGTTCCCGACAATCCCGTGCACTTCGGGTGTAGCCCCGGTATAGATGGAGGCGTGCCCGGGGGCCGTATAGGTCGGGATATAGCTGTAGTGGGTGTTCTTGAAATTGAATCCTTCCCGCATCAGGCGTTTAAAACCGTCATTCCCGTAATGGTCCTGGTATTTGTACAGGTAATCAAACCGCATTTGGTCCACCACCAAGCCCACAATCAACCTGGGGGCTCCGGGCCCTGTTTGCTGTGCAAACATTGGGACGGCAAGGAGAAGAAATACAAATAAAGATAACCTGATTTTCATGGTACTGTTATTTATCGGATTGGTCGGCCTGCACCTGCAGGCCTTTCAAAGGGTATTAAAATACAATATATCTCCCGCTTCTCAACGAATCTTATGGGAAATTTAGCATCTCCCAATACCTACATAGATCCTGACAAGATCAAAATCTCATAATTAGCAGGTCGCGTTTTAAGGGCCAAGACCTCATTTTTACGATCATTCCA
>SBFL01000378.1 GCA_006227965.1 Bacteroidota bacterium
CATTGGCACCCAACGTGAATTATTATACCCGGTCTAGCAGATTATTTAGCTGCTTTAGTTCATGGTCAGTAAAGCATCCCATCAGCTTTTTTTCGGCTGCATCCATAGCCCGATCCATGGCTTTAAGGGATTCCATCCCCTTTCCGGTAAGCCGTATCTCTACCTTACGCCGGTTTTCAGGACAGGTATTCCGGAGCACCAGACCTTTGGCAATCAGTTTATCCACCAATCGGGTGGTATTGCTCATCTTGCTGACCATACGATCATTCAGGGTGCTTAGATTAGCCGGTTTCCCCTTTTGACCCCTGAGTATCCTAAGGACGTTGAATTGTTGCAGGCTTACCTCAAAGGGTTTAAGGGCCTGCACCATTTGTTCCCCTAAATAGTTGTTCACCAACATCAGGTGGATGATGGTACGCCTCTGCAGGGGCAGGGGCTGATCGGTCATTATGCAGTCTTCAACATTCATGTCTATACAACATTTGTATATACAAATATAATAGCTTCCTGACGAATAGTCAAAATCTGACGGCCTAAATATTTGTTAATTTTCCGGCATGATATCAGAAGCCCTTTTTTTGGACATGCGTGCGTGCTTCACCTTTTAGCGTTTCCTTTTTTGGGTTACCGCACTCCGAGCCCGGGAGTCAGCCGTTCCTTACCCGTGGATGGATGCCCTCCTGAATGCGGACCCGGTTCCCCTGGAAACCATCAGGGCAATAGGCTGCTCCATTAAGGCCTGAAGCGGTATGCTGGTTGGGTTGGATTGTGTATTTTTGTATAAACCCTTGAACTCTCAACATGGCTGATCTTACACAAGAAGAATGGCGTTCCCGACTGGATAGGGATGATAACGCCGTCATCATGGACGTGCGCACTGCGGAGGAAATGGAATCTGGCTTCATTCCCGGCGCCATTCACCTGGATATCTATAAGGCCCAGGAATTCCTGGAAGAACTCGACAAACTGGATAAATCCAAGCACTATTACGTCTATTGCCGCTCAGGCAACAGGAGCGGACAGGCTTGTGCCCTGATGAGTGCAAGGGGATTTTCAGCGGCGTACAATCTTATGGGAGGAATGATTGACTGGGAAGGTGAAGTCACTTACGAATAAGTACAGGGGGGAAGGCCTCAACGAAACCCGGCGGGAGCAGACCGAATCCGTAGGTCTTTTCTACCGGATACTCTATTATTTCCAGAAAAGGGGTTTCGAGGTTTCCCGCCGTATAGCCGAACGCCTCGGAATCCGCACCCGGGTGGTCAGGACCACGTTTATTTACCTGACCTTTGCCACCCTGGGCTTTGGGTTCGCGCTCTACCTGTTCCTTGCATTCTGGCTGAAAATCAAGGATCTGGTCTATACAAAACGAACCTCTGTCTTTGATCTGTAAACCTATGTTGAGACTGATTCGTTCCAAAATTTATTTAGCCCTCTCCCTGGTATCCCTCATAGTGATTACAGGGGTGCTGGGTTACCGCTTCATAGCGGAGTTCAGCTGGACAGAAGCCCTGTACATGACCATCATTACGGTTTCCACCGTAGGGTTCAGGGAAGTCAGACCCCTCAGTGCCGAGGAACAGCTCTTTACCGTGGTACTGATCACGGCGAGTATATTCATTTTTGCCTTTGCAATTTCGGTAGTGACTGAATACATCCTAAGCAGAAACTCCCTTCAAACCTTAAAGAGAAAAAAAGTGAAACAGCAAATCGACCGAATGGACAAGCATGTAATCGTGTGCGGGTTTGGACGCAACGGGGCCCAGGCCGCAGCCCGTCTCGAAGCCTACAAACAACCCTTTGTGGTGATTGAAAAGGACCGGGATGTGATCGAAAAGTTCGAGGAGGAGATCCTTTTCGTCGAAGGGGATGCCAATGAAGACGAAATCCTGCTTGCAGCCGGTGTTGAAAAGGCGCGGTATTTGATCGTAACCCTGCCGGATGATGCGGCCAACCTGTTTGTCGTGCTTTCTGCCCGACAATTGAACAAAGACCTTTTCATCATCAGTCGTGCTTCCCAGATCACCTCTCAGAAAAAAATGCAGCTCGCAGGCGCAGACAAGGTGATCATGCCTGACAAAATCGGCGGGGACCACATGGCTTCCCTGGTGGTCCTGCCGGATCTGATTACTTTTATGGACAAGCTCTCCATGGAGGGCGAGCACACCACCAACCTGGAGGAGGTCCAGATAGAGGACTTTACCGACCAGCTCAATTGCAACACCCTGCGTGAACTGGACTTGCGCAAGAAAACCGGGTGCACCATTATCGGGTATGTGAAGCCGGATGGAACCTACATTATCAACCCGGAAGCGGACATGCCCCTGGAACCCAAAAGCAAGGTCATTGTCCTCGGCAGGCCCGATCAGATCTGCAAACTCAACCAGATGTTCCACATAGGGGATGGGTAGGTCACTGCATACCTTCTTATATAACTGTATGCAGTTTTTCGCCTGAAGCTTTTGAACCCCCGCAGTCAGACTGCCCTGAAATTCCCCTAAATACCCGTCCGGTTTTGATTTCAGGATTTGATAGGGTTATTTTTTTTTTGGTTATTGCCTGACCTTTAAACGAAAACCATCTAACTCATCCATCCTTTATGAAGCGTTTATTTTCCATTTTGCTCGGTCTTCTGGGCCTGGCAGTTGCCGCCCAGGACTTGCAAGTGAAAGAAACCATCAGCAACCCCTCAAACCGAATAAATGACGGCGTCATCCGCCTGGAAGTTTCCGGGGGACGGCCTCCCTATATCTATAAGTGGAGCAACCAGAGCACGCCCCTCAGCTCGAACCGGGCAACCGGCCTGGTGGAAGGGGTCCCTTATGAGGTGGAGGTCTTCGATGCGCAGGGCAATACGGTTACCCGAGTCTTCACGGTTCCCACGGAGGCTATCACAGAAGTCTTCAATGGGGCTATGACGCCTGCGGTTAGCGCCCTCGGGGCCGTACTTTTCTGGGATCCTTTTGCCGCTACCGGAATCTACGATCCCGTTGTCTATACGAATTCCAGGCGGATAGCCATCCCGGGCTGGTCGCCGGAAGTCAGCGATCGCTACGTCCTTAAAAAATGGATCCGACCCGAGGGATCCAAGGTCAACAAGGGGGACCCCATCGCCACCATATCCAGGGATAAAGGTTCTGATCTGACCGTCACGGCAGATGCGCGGGGAACCCTGAATCACCTGGTTGCCGAGGGAAATGTCATCTACAACTCAGAGAACACCCAGGATGTAATTGAGCAAGGGGCCCATTACCTGGCGAAAATCGAATACGACCAGCCCATTACCCTCACCCATCCGAACGGGGACCCTGTAACCAAGGGGATCCCTTTTATCGTGATCTGGCTCGTCCTGGGGGCCACCTTTTTTACCATTCGGATGGGCTTTATAAACTTAAGGGGTTTCCGTCACTCGATTGCCCTGGCCAAAGGCACCTATGATGATCCGGCTGCTCCAGGGCAGGTAACCCACTTCCAGGCGCTTGCAACAGCGGTTTCTGGCACGGTGGGGCTCGGAAATATCGCAGGTGTTGCCGTCGCTGTATCCCTCGGTGGAGCAGGGGCAACCTTCTGGATGATCGTCTGCGGGCTGCTGGGAATGTCTTCCAAATTCGTGGAGTGTACCCTGGGGGTCAAGTACCGGAGCATTCTCCCCGACGGACGGGTTTTTGGCGGACCGATGAATTACCTCCGGTATGGCCTGGAAAAACGAAACCTCAAAGGGCTGGGGAAGGTACTCGCCGGATTATTTGCCATCCTCTGTGTGGGGGCTTCCTTTGGTGGCGGAAACATGTTCCAGGCAAACCAGTCCTTTGAACAGCTGGCCGGACAGTTTTCCGTCCTGCAGGGCAACGGATTCTGGTTTGGGGTGGTTACCGCCATCCTGGTTGGGGTTGTAATCATAGGCGGAATCAAGAGCATCGCCAATGTAACGGGTCGAATCGTACCTCTGATGGCGTCTATCTACGTGGTTGCCGCACTTGCCGTGATCATCATGAACATAGAGAATATCGGTGGTGCATTCTCCGCCATCGTGGAAGGGGCCTTTAATCCCGCGGCCCTTAAGGGGGGTATTATCGGGGTGCTGATCGTCGGTTTCCAGCGGGCGGCCTTTTCCAATGAGGCCGGGGTTGGTTCCGCTGCCATTGCACACAGTGCGGTTAAGACAAACAACCCACCCTCAGAAGGCTTCGTGGCCCTGCTGGAACCCTTTATAGACACCGTGGTGGTTTGTACCCTAACGGCACTCGTATTGATTTTCACCGGGATGCACGAAGTGGAAGGCATGGCAGGGGCACAACTCACTTCAGATGCATTCGGAAGTCAGATTGCCTGGTTCCCTTATGTCCTTGGGGTAGCTGTTTTCCTCTTTGCCTTTTCCACCATGATTTCATGGTCCTATTACGGTATGCGTGCCTGGACTTACCTCTTTGGCAAGAGCAAGAAATCCGAGATGGTGTACAAGATGTTGTTCCTAGTCTTCGTGGTGATTGGTGCCTCAGTAAGCCTTGGGGCCGTTCTGGATTTTTCAGATATGATGATCCTGGCTATGTCCTTCCCGAATATCATAGGGTTGTACATAATGTCCGGGGAGGTTCGCAAGGACCTGGATGATTACTGGCACAGGCTTAAAAACAACCAGTTGTTCCGGAAACAAAAGCAGGCTGCAAAATAACCTCAGTCTCAGCCCTTACTTTCGGGGCATGAGGCGACCAGGACCCCACTTCGGCGACCATCCAAGAGTCCGGAGTGGGGTTTTTTATTTTCTCCTCATACTGGCCCTCTTACAAGCGGCCACCTGGGGATTGCCCCGGGCCTTTCGGTTGCCTGAGGGTGAAGGTCCTGTAATACCCGACACCCTGAAACAGGCAGTGCTGGACCGTCTCAAGACACAGCTTGCTCAGGGAGGAGGGTGGACCCTTCGCCCCTTCAACCCGAATGGCATTGAAGATTTCAAGGGATACCTGCTGGGGATCCCGCCCCGGGCACTGGACAGTCTTTATGCCTTCCGCAGCAGGGGAGGGGTCCTTTACAACCTCGAACAGTTCGGACGGATAAGCGGACTTCCAGACAGCATAGTTCAGGGGCTTAGTCCCTATTTGGCGTTCCCCTCCCGCGGGAATCGGGTGCGGGTGAACCCTTCCGGGCAGGTCCCTGCCGGCAGGGACCTGAATGCGGCGTCGGCAGGCGAACTGCAATCCGTTTCGGGCATAGGACCCGTGTTGTCCGGTCGCATTATAAAGTTCCGGGATGCCCTTGGCGGTTTCCTGCATCCTTCCCAATTATTCGATGTCTATGGTCTTGAGCCCGAGGTGGCCCGCAGGGTCATAAGGGCATTTCCCCTGAATTCCGTTCCTTCCGTGAATAGGGTATCGGTCAATAAAGGTACCCCTGGGGAACTGGCCTCCCTGGTCTACCTGACCCCTGAGATGGCGGCGGCCATCGTCGCCCGTAGGGATAGTCTAGGGCCTTACCAAAGTCTTCAGGAATTGCGCCAGATCAAAAGCATCCCCGGAAATAAAATTGACAGAATTGCACTATATTTGGAGCTTTAAAAAAATTGCTATGATTACTGAAACTTCATCTTCTGTGAATTTCGAGTATTCAGAGACCCAGCTACACGTGGCCGAGTCTGCCCGCAAATTTGCAAGGCAGTATATCCAACCTCATATCATGGAATGGGATGAGGCCCAAACATTTCCCGTGGAAGTATTCAAAAGAGCGGGCGAATTGGGTTTTATGGGCGTCCTGGTTCCCCAGTCCCTGGGCGGGTCGGGTCTTGGATATCACGAATACATCGCAATCATTGAGGAGATTTCCAAGGTGGACCCATCCATAGGGCTTTCCGTGGCGGCCCACAATTCCCTTTGCACGAACCACATCCTGATGTTCGGAAACGAGCAGCAAAAGGCCCGGTGGATACCCCGCCTTGCCAGGGCGGAGTGGATTGGCGCCTGGGGGCTTACCGAACACAATACCGGGTCCGATGCCGGCGGCATGAATACCACCGCCAGAAAAGACGGGGAGCACTGGATACTCAACGGAGCAAAGAATTTCATAACCCACGGGAAAAGCGGGGATGTTTCTGTGGTGATTGCCCGAACGGGGGATAAGGGAGACAGCCGCGGGATGACAGCCTTTGTGGTGGAGACGGGCACTCCGGGGTTCAGCAGCGGGAAAAAGGAAGACAAACTCGGGATGCTGCCAGTGAAACGGCCGAACTTGTATTCGACAATTGCCGCATCCCGGATGAAAACCGGCTCGGGCCCGTGGGCGAAGGTTTTGTTCAGTCTATGAAGGTCCTTGACGGCGGGCGTATTTCCATTGGGGCCCTGTCCCTTGGAATTGCCA
>SBFL01000355.1 GCA_006227965.1 Bacteroidota bacterium
GTAAGGGGTCTTTCCTGCCAAACCATGCCATGCTGCTAAATTACAAATAACCTCCTTCCCGTACTCCCATAAAAAAACCCCGGACCAAAAGGACCGGGGTTTATATTATTTTAAGGGGAGCGCTTACTGTCTGGTCTCCTCTACTTTGATCTCCTGAATGACCTTTCCGGCAGCATCCACTTCCTTGATGGCTTCCAGTTGTGCCATTACTTCGGCCTTGGTCCCGCGGATCGTCTTTTCATCCACGGTTTTCTCACCATCCTTGGTGGTCGTGGTGGTCACATAGGCAGTGAACATTTCGTCCTCACCTGCTTCCATCTTTACCTCTACCTGACGGGTCATCTCAGTTTTTGCACTGGTTTCTGCATAGGCTGTGACTTCTTCGGCAGAGAGCGCAATACTGGGGGCAATCACCAGGGCGACCACGGAGATGAGCTTCAGAAGGATGTTCAGAGAAGGGCCGGAGGTATCCTTAAAGGGGTCCCCAACCGTATCACCGACAACAGCCGCTTTGTGGGCATCCGTTCCTTTACGGCCCTGTTCCTCTATCATTTTCTTGGCATTGTCCCAGGCACCACCGGCGTTCGACTGGAAGATCGCCATCAGGACACCGGCTGAGGTAACACCGGCCAGCAAGCCGCCAAGCATTTCAGCACCGCCGATAAATCCGATCGCAACCGGTACGGCAATCGCCAGTAATCCAGGTAATACCATCTCACGGATAGAGGCATTCGTGGAAATCTCAACGCACTTTTCATATTCTGCCTTACCGTCTGCGGCATCGAAGATTTTCCGGTCTTCTTCAGAGGCCTTACTCATATCCGAATCGTACTTGCGCATTACATTCAGCGCAGCTTCGAGTTCCGGGATGCTGTGGAACTGGCGCCGGACCTCTTCGATCATCGCCATGGCCGCACGGCCCACGGCATTCATAGAAAGTGCTGAGAATACGAAGGGCAGCATGGCTCCAATCAACAGCCCCGCCATAATTTCGGGCCGTGAAACATCGATGGCGGTTACCCTGGCCGTCTGCATAAAGGCTGCAAAAAGCGCCAGGGCAGTAAGGGCAGCAGAAGCAATCGCAAATCCTTTACCGATGGCGGCAGTAGTATTCCCCACAGCATCGAGTTTATCTGTACGTTCGCGTACTTCTTTCGGAAGTTCTGCCATTTCGGCAATCCCCCCTGCATTATCTGAAATAGGGCCATAGGCATCCACAGCCAACTGTATCCCGGTGTTCGCCAGCATTCCAACAGCGGCAATCGCAATACCGTAAAGTCCGGCAAAATGATGTGAAACAAGGATAGCAGCAGCGATCAGCAGAATTGGGATGGCGGTCGACATCATACCCACTCCAAGGCCTGCAATGATATTGGTGGCCGATCCTGTTTCGGACTGGCGGACGATCGATTTAACCGGTTTTGTACCTGTACCGGTATAATATTCGGTTACTTTTCCGACAAGAAGGCCGGCGATCAATCCTGCGATCGTCGCCCAGAATACCCCCAGGGAGGTATAAACGGCTCCGTTTATGGTCCAGGATTCAGGCAGCATAGCCCTGATCAGGAAAAAGGAAACGATTAGGGTCAGGACCGCAGATCCAAACTCACCTATATTGAGTGCCCTGTGGGGAGAACCACCGTCTTTCACTTTCACGAAGAAGGTCCCGATAATCGACATCACGATCCCCGCACCGGCCAGGGCCAGGGGGAGGTATACCGCACCCAAACCGTTAAAGGCCTCCTGGAATTCGGGCATTCCCACAAACGCAGCGCCCAGTACCATGGTTCCGATGATGGAGCCCACATATGATTCAAAAAGGTCTGCCCCCATCCCTGCGACATCACCTACGTTGTCCCCAACATTATCCGCAATGGTGGCTGGGTTCAGAGGGTGGTCTTCAGGGATTCCGGCTTCTACCTTGCCCACCAGGTCAGCCCCTACATCTGCCGCCTTGGTATAAATACCGCCGCCCACACGTGCAAAGAGGGCAATCGAAGAAGCGCCGAGTGAAAATCCGGAAAGCACGTTCAGCACCATGGCGATACCCTCTACGGTGCCGGTGCCACCTTCCCAGTTAAGGCTGCTATAAAACATGAACAAACCGCTAAGGCCCAATACTCCCAGGCCCACAACACCCATTCCCATAACGGAACCTCCTGCAAAGGCCACTTCAAGGGCTTTGCCTAGGGAGGTCCGGGCGGCATTGGTGGTGCGAACATTGGCTTTGGTAGCTACTTTCATACCGATAAACCCGGCAAGGGCAGAACATATGGCGCCCACGATAAAGGAAACGGCAACCATCCCATTGGATCCGGCCTCATTTTGTCCCTTGAAGAACAACAAAACGGCTACTGCCGCCACAAAAATGGCGAGGATACGGTATTCAGCCTTGAGGAAAGACATTGCCCCGTCCGCTATATTCTTTGCGATACGGACCATTTTTGCATCCCCTTCGTCCTGCTTGGAAACCCATGCATTCTTCACCCATACGAAGAGGAGGCCCAGCAGTCCAAAGACCCATAAATAATTCACGATTTGTTCCATCATGTCAGTTATTTAGTTATTTAAAGCGGCTGCAAAAGTAGGAAAAGGGGTTGGAATATGAAAACACTTTTTGGGGGTGCAAAAGCCGGGGTTTCGTTTCCCTTGAAAAGGGCCGTGGCCCGAACCTTTAGAAATGGATGCCGAAGGTTCCGGTCACGCTGAATGGCCGGGCACCCGGATTTTCAAGATAATTGCCCCTGAAATTGAAATCGACCCGAAACAACTTGAAGATGTTTCCGATACCAAAGGAATACTCCCAGTAGATTTTTTCGTCAGGTGACTGCAGGGGGATGTTGGTCGGGCTGCTAAGCAGGCGGTTCTCTTCGGAAAGCTCACCCCATACCCCGCGCAACCCGACAAATTCCCTCAGGTTAAGGTCCCTCAGCAGGGGGATACGCGACAAAAGGCGTCCGTTGAAATTATGTTCCAGGTGCATGGAGGTGTAGGTATCCGTGACAAATTCGTAAAAATCGAGGTTCGGAAATGCATTGAAGATGGTGAAATAGGTTTGGTTGCCGGGAACCACGCTCAGGAGCCCGAGGGGTACTTCTCCAAAGGTCTTACCCATTTCCACAGACGTCGTCAACCTTCCAAAGCCCCCTATCTGCCAGGGCTTGGTATAGGAAAATTGAAGTTTCCTGTAATCGAAATCACTTTGCAGGAACCCCTTCATCCCATTGGTGTAGACCAGCAACAAGGTACTGTAGTCGTCGTTGATGTCCCTTCGCTCCACCCCGTAGCCTATTGTGCGGCGTCCTGGGGTGTACAATAAGGTGGTGATCAGGTCGAACTGCCTGATCTCGGAGGAAATCCCCCCTGGCGCTTCCGGGTCCAGGTAATCGAGACTAAAGGAGTCGGGCAGGGCGGATTTCAGCGTCCGGAAAGACGTCCCGAAGCGCACCCGCAGGTTTTTTACGGGTTCGGCCTGAAGCACCAGGGTGCTAAGATTGATGTTCGTCAGCCGATCATTGGAGCCCACAGTCAGGATATTCCCCGAGGCTATGCTCCTTCCAAGGACATCTGTGGTGGCCGTCAGGCTCAATCCCAGCTGTTCAATATCCCTGCGGTTTCCCCCCGAGAGGATCAACCGGTTTTTACGGTCCAGGAGAATTTTGCCCGAAGCCCCGTATTTAAATTTGTGGTCCGTAAACCCATAGGCACCGTAGAACTGCAGGCGCCAGGGGTCGTTTTGCCCGAAGTACGTCCTGACACCGCCCCGAAGGCGTATCCCTTCGGCATCGTTGTACCCGAAATAACTGTAGATATCCCCTATATCGATATTCCACTTGTCGATTTCTATGTATCCCGACCCCAATATACTCGCCAGGTAGTAATAGGTTTGGAACCTGGGCACGGTCCTCAGGGTATCCAGCATGGCATATACAGCACTTTCGTCCTTGCTCAGGGGTTCCAGACGGTTGGTTTCCCAAAACGATTCGTCCTTTTCCATCACTTCGGTGCCGAATGGGTCCGTCCGCTGCTGGTAAAAGGAGCCGGGATGCTCCTGGTCAAAAGTGTAATTGTCGTAAATAGTCGTGCGCTTGCCGTAAACCCCCTTGGATTCCTCCTTCTTTTTCAAAGCGAAATCGGTAAGCATGTAGTCCCGCTTCAGGAGGAATACCGAATCAGAAAGCACATCGAACTCCTGTTCTATGTAGATTTCCTTTACCCAGTTGATGTTCGCGCTTTTGGTAACCTGCAGGTTGATCTCTTTTATGGCGAAAGTGGAATCGTTTACCCAGAAATCGCCTTTAAAAGTGAGTTCATTTTTTCGCCTGGGGTAATAAATGATGTTGTAACACCACTTATCCTCAATGAACGCGCTGTCCGCCAGGACGTAGTTATAGGTGTCTATCCCTGTGCGGGAAAGCGGGCTGGTAAAGCTCTTGTCAAAGAATTTTAAATAGTTATCGTAAATGTCGTAGGGTGCATAGAGGTCCTGCACAAAGGCAATGATCGCCTGGTTATTACTGAATCCGGAATTCCGGTTCCCCAGCAGTACCCGCTTTTCCAGATTAAGATTGTTGTCCCCGTATACCTTGGTGAATTTTTCGTTCAAAAAGACAGGCAGATAGGTCTTCCCCGTGATCCGGGAGGTATCCAGGTCCTCGAAAATGAATTCCATCCCTTTGAAAAGGCGGCTTTTCATAAGGGCACTGTCTATGGTGTTCAGGTCAAATTCAATCTTCTCGTATTCATCGTACCGGTACTGGCTGAATTTGCGCAGGCCGTTTTCCCCTTTCTTTGCCCAGATCTTTCGCAGGATTTCAATGGCCGGGTTGTTTTTTTTGGGTTGTTTTCCCACAAACAGGATCACCTCATCGAGTTGCTCCCCTTCTATGAGAACGATATTCAGGTTTAGATTGACCCGGCGAAGCAGGGGGATTTCCATTTTCGCATACCCGACAAAAGACACCAGGAGGGTATCATAGCGGCTTTGCGATTCCAGATAAAAACTGCCATTCTCATTGGTAATGGTCCCCTCGTTTGAATTCTTGAAAAGCACATTTGCAAAGGCCACCGGGTCCCCTAACTCATCAACAACCAGCCCGCCAACCTTGGTCTGCGCCAACGCCAGGGAGGTCACCCAAAAAAGCAACATCGGAAGCAGTCTCTGCATCTTTAATAGCATTAACAGGGGTTTGCCAGTGCGCTGAGCTACCGGATTGGTTCGTAAATAAGGTTTAGGGAGTAAAAATGGGATCGTATACGAATCTTTATGAGGCTGCTTTCCCATTAGTCGGGAACGCTTGGATAAGGTTACAATCGATACCGTCTTATTTGTATAAAACTTTCTTAACAGCCCTGATCACATCCTCGCTGTTGGGCAACCATTCTTCCAGCAGTACGGGGGAATACGGGGCTGGGGTATCGGCCGTGTTGATTTTGACAATGGGCGCATCAAGAAAGTCAAAAGCCTTATCCTGAACCTGGTAGGTGATTTCAGTGGCCACATTGCCAAACGGCCATGCCTCCTCCAGAATGACCAGGCGGTTGGTTTTCCTGACAGACTTCAGAATGGCGTCGTAGTCCATCGGACGAACGGTCCGCAAATCGATAATTTCACAGGATATCCCCTCTTTCTCCAGGGACTCGGCCGCCGCATAGGCTTCTTTGATGATCTTGCCGAAGGACACAATGGTAACATCGGTTCCTTCCCTTTTTACTTCGGCCACCCCCAGGGGTATCGTATACTCTCCTTCCGGCACCTCGCCTTTATCCCCATACATCTGTTCAGATTCCATAAAGATTACCGGATCGTCGTCCCGAATGGCCGATTTCAACAGTCCTTTTGCATCCTTCGGATTCGAGGGAACAACCACCTTCAGCCCCGGACAGTTGGCGAACCAACTTTCAAAGGCCTGAGAGTGTGTGGCCGCCAGCTGCCCTGCAGAGGCCGTGGGACCCCGGAAGACAATGGGAATATTGAACTGCCCACCTGACATCTGTCGCATCTTGGCTGCGTTGTTGATGATCTGGTCAATCCCCACCAGGGAGAAATTGAAGGTCATGAATTCGATGATCGGCCGGTTGCCATTCATGGCGGAACCAACACCAATCCCGGCAAAACCGAGCTCCGAGATCGGCGTATCCAGGACCCGCTGAGGGCCGAATTCATCGAGCATGCCCTTGGAAGCCTTGTATGCGCCATTGTACTCGGCGACTTCCTCGCCCATCAGATAGATGGATTCATCGCGCCTCATCTCCTCAGACATGGCTTCTGCTATCGCTTCTCTGAATTGTATGGTCTTCATGAATGTGCTTTAATCTCAGGTTTTT
>SBFL01000373.1 GCA_006227965.1 Bacteroidota bacterium
AGATAATGAAGTCAATTACAATCAAAGGATCAGAAAGAGAAAGCGTGGGCAAGAAGTCTAGTAAGGCCCTACGTAATGCTGGAAAGGTCCCTTGCGTGGTCTACGGAGGGGATGAACCGTTACACTTTTCAGCAGACGAACTGTCGTTCAAGGATTTGGTGTACACTCCCAATGCCCACACTGTGGTAATTGAACTGGAAAACGGCACCAAGGTAAGCACCGTAATGCAGGACATTCAGTTCCATCCGGTATCAGACCGGATCCTGCATGTGGATTTCTACCAGCTGTTCGAGGACAAGCCGGTAACGATGAGTATCCCGGTTCGCCTGCAGGGGAATTCCCCTGGGGTACGCAACGGGGGACGCCTGCTTTTCCGCAAGCGGAAGCTGGTTATCCGTGCCCTGCCCGACAACCTGCCGGATTTCTTCAATGTGGATATTTCCAAACTTAAGATCGGAGACCTTATTTCAGTGGAAGGTCTTAAAAGCGATGAGTTTACCATTCTCCACCCCGACAGCACCGTGGTCGTACAGGTTAAAACTGCACGTGCTGCCATTGTGGTTGAAGAGGAAGATGAAGAAGGTTTGGAAGAAGGTGCCCAGGAAGGTGCTGAAGAAGGTGCTGAAGAAGCATCAGCTGCAGCAGCGACTGAAGAAGCCGCCAACGAATAGGCCCCAACCTTTAAACTGTCAGAAGGCACCCCTACCTTATTCAGGTACGGGTGCTTTTTGTATTTTAGGACTAGCCACAAAATTGAATTCCGGTTAGGAGCGTCGAACACCGGGCCGTATTCCGCTTCTGAAAATGTACGATTCCATGAAAAAATTCCTGGTTGCAGGTTTGGGCAATATCGGTGCTGATTACCAAGACACCCGCCATAATATCGGGTTTCAGGTACTGGACCGGTTGGCCGAAGAAAATGGGTTTTCCTTTGAATCCGGACGCCTTGCAGACGTAGGCATCTTTAAACTTAAAGGACGTCCTGTGATCTGCCTGAAACCCGCCACTTACATGAACCGGAGTGGCAAGGCAATAAGGTACTGGATGGACAGGGAAAAAATCCCTCTGGAAAACCTCCTGGTCGTAACGGACGACCTGAATCTTCCCTTCGGCACCCTGCGTTTAAAAACCAGGGGCAGCGATGGGGGTCATAACGGATTGAAGGACATACAGCAGGTTCTCGGGACTCAACAATATTCAAGATTCCGCTTCGGGATCGGGTCTGATTACCCCCAGGGCAAACAGGTCGACTTCGTGCTCGGAAGCTGGGACGAGGAGGAACGGAAAGGAATGCCCGAACGGCTGGAACGAAGTGTGGAACTCATTCGCTCTTTTGTACTGGCGGGTCCTTCGAGGACTATGAATGTCTTTAACGGGACCTGATCAGAGGACCCTGAACGAATAAAGACCGGAAAGGGAGGCATTCCCCTCGGCATCCCGGCTGAGTATCTGCCAGTAATAGACGGTATCTGATTCTACCAGAACCCTGAGGCTTTCGGCTGTGGGGCCAAGGGAAATGATTAACGGCAAAGCTGCCGGATCTGTCCCTAAGTACACTTCGCACTGCTCAAGGTCGTTATCGGGATCAGCGAGTTCCCACCTGAGGAAAATCTCCCCATTGGCATCCGGAAGGACGGAAGCTCCTGAAGAAGGCTCCAGCAACCGGGCTGGAAACGGAGGGTATGATATTACAGCCCCTGCATTGAAAAACTGCCAGACCTGACCTGGGGTTTCTTCCCTGCTTTGATTATTGATTGCCGTCACCTGCCAGGAATACGGGGCTCCTTTTTCCAGCACCACTCCCAGGCTGAGGCTGGTGGTGATTTGCCGCCGTACCCCTGAGGATCCCAGGGAAGTTACTTCCAGTTCATAGGAATCCGCATTCGTAGCAGCCTCCCAGAGGAATGTAACCTCGCTGGTTGTTTCGCTTTGGGATATCCCCGTTACACAGATGGAATTGTTCTCGGGGAAGACCAGGTTTACTGCCCCGGGAACAGGAGGTGGCGGATCATCCTTGCTGCAGCCTGCCAAAATGCCAGCCAGTACCCCGATAAAAATCAACTTCTTCATTCCCGGTATACTTTATGGGTAGTTAGGATGCCTTTCTGGGTTACCTGGATCAGGTAAAGCCCTGTGGGAACGCCTGCCAAATTAAGGGTAATTGTGCCAGCTTCAGGGACACGTTTTCCCCGCCAGACCAGGGTGCCCGATGCACTGAAGACTGCAACCTCAGCAGGTTCCACAGCCTCTGGCAGGTAGATATCGAGACGATCTTTAAAGGGGTTGGGCGCCACCAGAGGGCGCTCCGTCCTTAGGAAGGTAGCTTCATAGGACCCCTTGCATGCCGGCATTCCACTAACTTTCAGCTGGTTAACCCCTTTTTCCAGCTCCAGGGTGTATCGGGGTCCTTCCACAAATTGCGTACGTCCGTTAAGGATGATCTCAAAAAGGTCCGATCCATCCATATGCAAGGTAACCGAGGAATAATCCAGGGCCAGATCCGCAAGGATGCTCAGGGGTTCCGGACTTTCAATATTTACCTGAAAACACTGACGTTCAAAAAGGTTCACGCCGTCTGTACCGCCAATACATACCTCATAGGAGCCCGGATCGAGCCCGCTGAAGGTATAGGTGCTGGTGAAGGCATCCGTTCTGTCAATTCCGTTCCCCTGGATTTGAATGGTGTAATCAAAGGGTTGCTTGCTGCTCACCTCGACACTTCCATCACCGGCCCCGATACAGGTCTCACTGGTGATGCTTATCAAAAACCGGTCATCCGGAAAGCGAAAAACCTCACAGCCGTTTGCATCCACTTCACTTCCCGGAGGCGTCCCCAGGCAGAGATCATCCCCGTCGTCAAAAACTCCATCGGCGTCTTCATCAGGCCTGAAGAACCCTTCAACACACAATTCCAGGGAAAAATTATTCAGCCGTCCTCCATCTGCAGGGGCCGTGTCCTCTATGGTCAAAACCCATTCCCCGAAACTGGATTCCCCGGCAAAGGCATTGAGGGACCCCAGGGGGCGCACCTCTCCCGAAATGGCCGGGTTATTTCCACAAACAAAAATCGGTGCTTCCGCATCAAAGATGGCATTTATGTCGTTTGCTTCCCCGCAGGAATTGGAAACCAGGGTCACCTTTGTCCCCTCAGGGGAGGTAAGGGTGATAATCAAGTCGGAGACGAAGGTGTGTTCCACATCCACCCCAACCCGGACCGCCAGGACCGGACGGTCATCTGCCACGGTAATCACCGAGGTTACCGTAGGGGTGCCCGTGGATGAAATGGGTATGGGCGTCCCCCCTGCCACGAGCGTCCTGCACCCGCTGCTGAGGGTACTGAAACTGGAGAATGAAGTGAATTCGCCGTCCCCACATGCACTGACGGGCCTGACCCTCCAAAAGTATATCGAATTTACTTCCAGCGGGCCCGGCTGGTAACTGTTGCCATAGACACGCTGCTGTTGGACAATATCGACAAAGGAAGCGTCGGTGGCAATTTCCACATCATAAGAAGTGACTGACGAATCCGACTCCCATAGTAATTCAGGGCGCAGGTTGACATCTGTAGCCCCATCTGCCGGTGATATTAGTATGGGTGGGACAAAGCTGTCCCCGGCCACCTGAAGTAACAAGGGCACGGAGGTGCTGGTGCCACCATTTGTACCCAGCACTTCTAGGGCATAGGCTCCAGGGCTAACGGATTCAGTCCCCGAGAGGACCAGGCTAATCCGGCTGTCATCAACCTGCACGGTATCCGTGGAAAATTCGGCAACCATTCCTACTGGAAGGCCGACCACTTCCAAAGCCACAGGCTCTTCAAATCCTCCAAAGGTCTGAAAGGTAAAATTAAATACGGCATCCTGCGGCTGGCAGGTTTGTACCCGGAGGTCATCAAAATACAGCAGATATGGTCGTTCACTCAGGGTGAAATCCGTATCGTTCACGGCGAAATACACATTTTCAGCCGCTTTAACCATGAATCGTCCGAAGGGGTTGGGAACCCGTGGCATCTGGATGTCAGCCTCCCCTGTATTGGGAACATCTTCCGCGATGAGGTATGGAAAACTCAGGCCCCCGTCTGCGGAGAGGTATATATCGACCAACTGGGTGTTGACAGGAGCGCTGTTGGTACCCGCCACATCCCAGCTGATTTGCTGCACACTCCCTATGTCGTAGACTTCCGCCACATTCTGTGAGAGGACCTGGAAGGGGCCCGCTTCTTCCTCCACACTGACCCTGCTGAGTTCGGAACTGAGTTGTCCGCCATCCGGAGCGTTATCCCGAACGGTAAGGGCAAAATTAAGGTCCCTTTCCACCGTTGATACCGTTTCCCAGGCAGATCCGCTGGCCGGATCGGTCTGTGTCAGATTTCCGCTGGATACAAGGCTCAAAAGCGGAAAGTACCGCCTGGGTTCGTTTACCGGAGGCCGTGAACGAAAATTTGCCCCGGCCGGGTTTTCAGGCCCGAAGCTTGCCCGCGTCACCACCCCATCGTCAATCTGCTCCCAGGCAAATGTAAGCAGGTCTTCAGGGTCTGCATCCGTGACCTTAGCCTCCAGAACGAAAGCTGTACCCTTGGGGATCCGAAAATCAGGCACGGGCGTAATTACGGGTGGGGAATTATCCAGGGGCGTCAGCACACCGCAGGTGGTCCCGATCACGTACTGGCTAATCTGCAAAATGCTGTAATAGTGGAAATAGTCATCTCCGGCAGATTGCACATCGTCATCCTGGGTAATCCCGGCATAAGCCATTATGGTGGAGCCGCTTCCCGGCTCCGCCTGTACCCCCGTTCCCTCGGACTGAAAAGACCAGGTATGATTGGCCCCGAACTGATGTCCCATCTCATGGGCCACAAAATCCAGATCAAACCGGTCGCCTTCCGGGTTCGGGGTGGAGGCAAAGGCACTCCCTTTTCGGTTATCGACACAAACAGCCCCTATAAAGCCGGCATTTCCGTTTTCACCCGCCTGATGAAACAGGTGCCCAATGTCATAAGAACCCGGCCCAATGACCGTGGTTAGGGTCGTCTGTACCTCTGAGCTCAAATTACCCCCGAAGGGATCCGTGTTGGGGTCCGTGTAAATAACCCGATCCGTTTCCGGGATCAGTTCCAGTCTGATGGCGAGGTCCCTTTCAAAAACCTCATTGATCCTCGTAAGAGTGGCATTGATGGCGGCCAGCGCATCGGCCACCGTACCCCCGTGGTACTGGGCGTATTCCCCTGTGGTGGCCACAGCGAGGCGGTAGGTCCTGAGCTGCTGGTCATCAAAGAGCTTTGCCACGGTGGCCCCGGGCATGGTTTTTCCCGTCTGGGTTTCCGTTTTGCATTTCCAGCCTTCCGGCAATGGTTGTAGTTCATCCCTGGAAAAGAGCAGGTACGTGTCGGGGCTGCCGGGGGCCCGCTCCAGGTAATGGGTCCGGGAAGTGCCCTGCTCCCTGATCATTCCCTGCAATCCTTTGTGTGAGAGACTAAACCGGACCTTTGAAGGATCTCCCTCCACACTGTAGCCCACATAAGAGCGAATTCCGGGATAGCGACGCTGCAATTCGGTAGACATGACAGATCGCTCTCTCACCCTGTAGGAACGGGCAGAGCCCGAAGCGTCCGGAAAGGAAAGCAACACTTCTGCCCTATCCCCTTCATGTAGCTCCTTCAATTGATTCCTCAGTTGCTCCTCCCTTAGCACAAAAGCCCTTGCGGCCTGTTGTTTGATCAACTGTCCGGAAAGGGTGCTCTGATTAGTTACAAGCGCACCGTTTTCCCAGTAGACTCCGGTCTGCTGTGACATAGAATTTAAGCCGAAAAAAAGTAAGGGAATTGAAAGAACAAGACGTAACTTTGTCTGCATCAACCGGCATTTGCTCCGCAAAATAAGCTTTTTTATTATTTTGTCTTCGTGTTAACCGTTCAAGGTCTTTCCAATTACGACAACCCGCAACCCAGTGTAGTGACCATTGGAACTTTCGATGGTGTACACATAGGCCACCGGAAGATCCTGGAGCGGCTCATCGAAGAAGGTCGGAAACAACACCTGCAAAGCACGCTCCTCACTTTCTTCCCCCACCCCCGAATGGTCCTGCAGAAGGACAGCCAGATAAAACTGCTCAATACTATTGAGGAGAAATCCGCCATCCTCAGCCGCCTCGGACTGGATTGCCTGGTTATCCAACCTTTTACGCTTGATTTTTCCAGAAAGTCGGCCACTGAATTCGTGCGGGAAATCCTCGTCGGGAAGCTCAGGGTAAAAAAGATCATCATCGGATACGATCACCGGTTCGGAAGGAACCGAAATGCCAATATTCAGGACCTGCAGAG
>SBFL01000206.1 GCA_006227965.1 Bacteroidota bacterium
TTAAATAAAAAACATAAAAAATAATTATAATTGAGGATGTTTGACCCGGTTCTTGAGGGAGGCTGTCCGGGTTTTTACCTAGAGAATAAATCACTATCTTTTCCTTCCTTTATCAAAAGGGGATTCAGTATGTATAAACACGCTTAAACAGAACCTATGAAATTTAATCTGGTAGAAAAACTGGCGCTTTTAAAGGCTATCGATGAGGTCATCCAGATTGATGACCAGATCAAGCCCGGGGAACTCAGTTATATGGAACAACTGTCCGAGGTACTGGAATTTACCTCAGATCATCTCCTTGAAGCACGGGATGTGGAACCTGCCGAAGCTATAGCGGTATTGGGTGCCATGCCTGTTGAAAAACAGCAAGCCTTAATACGCCTGATGACAGAAGCCGCCAATGCGGATGGCGAAGTGGATGTAAAGGAAATCCAGTTCATTTACAGGGTCTTTTCCGCAGCCGGGATCGAACCGGATATCTGATTTGCCCGTATGTCCCCAAATCCGGCAGGGTTCAATTCGGAGATTAAACCACGAAAGCTATTACACGGATCAAAGGTCTTTAAACCCTTTATGTTAGTATGGATCCCCGTACGGTAAAACCTGTTTCTCCAAGTTTAGTTGTCGTATTCGGGCTGCCCGGTACCGGTAAAACCACTGTCGCCAGGGCCTTATCCGGTGAGTTGGGGTGGATGCACCTCAATACGGATGTCCTCCGGACGGAACTTGGGAAAAGACAGCAGTATGACGAGCAGACCAAGGCAGGGATCTATAAGCAGATACTGGATCGCAGCGAAAGGGAACTGGAGAACAAAAATGGAGTGGTTTTGGACGGTACTTTTTACAAAGGTGCCCTGAGGGAACCCTTCGTGCAGTTGGCCGGCAGGTTCGGTATCCCCCTGAAATGGATAGAAGTGGTTGCAGCTCAGGAAGTTGTTCGCAATCGTGTAGGCGGGAAACGACCATACAGTGAGGCAGATTTTCAGGTGTATAAAAAGATCAAAAATGAATTTGAGTCTTTGAAGGAATCACACCTCATAGTCTTTACGGACCGGGAAGAACTCCCAGAGATAATCCGGAAGTCGATACGTTTTATCAACCAATGACGAAGGAAGATCTAAACCGGATAATCAATGCCAAAGCAGTGCCTTACCCGACCGGGGAAATCTCCCTGATTGAAACCCATATCTCCTGGGTGTTGCTGACGGATTCTTATGTCTACAAGATCAAAAAACCACTGAAGTTTAGTTTCCTCGATTTCTCTACCCTTGAGCAACGTAGGCTGTGTTGTGAGCAGGAAGTTGCCCTGAACAGGCGCCTCGCCCCGGAAATGTACCTGGGGGTCCTTCCCGTGGTCTCAGAGGATGGAACGCCTGCCATTGGCGGGCGGGGAGGAGAGCCTGTGGATTATGTTGTCTGGATGCGCCGGATGGATGAAAGCAGGCAGATGGATTTGCTGATGGAACGGGGGCTTGTTGAAAAAAGGGATGTGGAGGGGCTTGCACTGGTGCTGGCGGAATTTCACAGGAAAGCCCCAAAAGTACCGGGAGGTACATCCTTTGAAGAGCTCCTTGAGGAATTTACCGATATCAGCACTGTAATTCCCTTTGTGAACAAGCACTTTGGAGAAGAAGCCTCCGCACTGTTGGAAACTGTGAATCGATGGGTGCCGGTATTTTTGGAAGGAGCCCGGGGCAGGATTCAGGAGCGGGACAGAGGGGGTTACGTGATAGATGGCCACGGCGACTTGCATTGCCGGAATATATTTTTGCTGGACACTCCGGTGGTTTTTGACTGCATTGAGTTCAATGAAGACCTCCGCAGCCTGGATATGCTCAATGAAATTGCCTTCTTATGTATGGACCTGGAGCGATACGGCAGGGGTGACCTTGCTGCTGTGTTTACAGGGAGGTATCTCGCAAACAACCCCATAATGGATGAAGAAACGGACCAGGACCTGTTCCTCTTCTATAAGATGTACCGTGCCAACGTGCGTATTAAGGTCTCCTGTATCCATCAGATGGAAGAGACCGGTCCTTCAGTTGAAAGAAAAAAGGAGGAGGATTTGATCCGTCAGTACCTGGTACTTTACCAGAGGTATTTCAGGGAGTTGGAAAGCAGGCTGGATTAAGATGGATCAAAAGCCTCTGGGGGGACCCCCCGCCCCACCTCAATTTACGCATGGGCGCTGAAAAAACCGTGCAGGCAATCAGGCAATATCATCGCAGGTGAACCGGCCAAAAGACAGGGAGTTACCGGGCTACCAGGCGTGTTTTGAAGTGAATAACATCAGGAACAAAGCAATGGGTTCGCCGGATCAGTTCTTTTGCTCGAGATTGCTCAAACTATCCATCTCCCTTCTGAACCGCAGGATCATAAAACTGTCCAGCTGACCGCCGATGCTATCCCGCATACTGCGCCAGTTCGAAGCATCCATTTTGATGGTATAATCCCTGATCTGGTTGAACCTTTTTAAATTAAACCGGTTGGATTCCCAGGCAGCTTCTGTACTTTCCCGGTGTTTCAGGTCCTGAAGATAAATCCCAATTCCGAATCCGGCCAAGACCAGGATAAGGACGATACTAAATTGTTTTCTTGTTTTCAGCATTACTAGTGCCTGGTATTCCGAGCCCCTGAAGGAACTGTGGATTTCCAGTACTAAACTAGTATTTTCTTACATAGTTCGTATTAAAATCAGACGAAATCATCAGAATCAAGGATTTTCCGCGAAAATCGAGCCCTTTGTAAAGGCCAAAGTTCCCGGCCCGCAATACAGCTAATTAGTCGTGTTTAGTCGATCTCGACATCCAGGGAGTTATCATCCGGTATTCTGTCGATCAGTTTGTTGTATGGGTCGATCCCGGCCTTTTCGGGCTGACCCTTAACCCGGATAGTAATGGTGGATTCCCCAGGTTTTATCCGGTGCTTTTCCAAATACAGCGGATTCACCCGGGTCCTGCCATTTTCATCCAGATCGTCCGGGGCAAAAACTCCAATATCGATGTAATCCCCTTCATAGGAAGCATCTGACTCTTTGCCGGTTTCATCAGCATAACGCTTCTGTGACCGGATTTTAAGTGTTATTTCATAGTCATCCTCGCCGATTTTCTTGGCTTCCACTTCCTCAGCCCGGTTATCATAGAGGGTTATCCGGTTCCAGGTATCCTCAAGGTAATATTGCAGGCTATCCGGGGTAGCGGCTTTCAGGTGTCTGAACAGGTCCGTGCTGCCCGGGAAGGGAGGGTATTGCTTCAGACCGAATTCCCGGTTGAAGTTGTACAGTGCGGAATCCATGGCCTGAGCCCCGATGAGGTCCCTCAGGCCATAAAGGATTAGGCTGCCTTTGTTATACCACTGGTAAGGGCGGTTGCAATTTACAAAGACGTTCTCCTTTTTGTTTTCATTCGACCGCCCCCTGAGATAGTCATCCAGCTCATCCTTCAGGAATCGTTTCATATTGTCTCTCCCATACCGGCGTTCCGAAAGGATAAGGGCCGAGAACTCGGCCAGTGCCTCTGAAATCAGGTTTGATCCCCGGGTGTAATTGGGGGTGATTTGGTGCCCCCACCACTGGTGCGCCAATTCATGTCCGGTCACATAGTAGACATAGTCGAAATCGTTGGGATCCGAGAAGTCTGCCACCCACCCAAAACTCTCGGAAAAAGGGACTGTATTTGGGAAGGATTGGGCGAACCCTGCGTACCTTGGGAATTCCAGCAAGCGCATCTGCCTGAACTGAAAATTGCCATAGGTCTCTGAAAAATAGGTGAGCCCGTCCTTATAGGACTGCAGGAAGCGGTCCAGGTTGTAGGTGTGATCCGGATGGTGAAAAATTTCAATGGATACCTTCTGCCCGTCCGGCAGCCTGGCCTCGTCCCTGAGCACCTCGTATTCGGCAGAAACGAAGGTGAAGAAAGATTGGATAGGTGTGTCCTGTATGTAGTGGAAATACCGGCGTCCGCCTTCGGTCCACTCGCGCTGCAGGTACCCCGGGGCCACGGCGATCTGTGAGGGGATGGTACTTACCACAGCCTCAAACTGAATGAAGTCGGCATCATCTACGAACAGCAACGTTCGCCTGCCATGCGGGTCGTCGTGTGGAGGCAGATCCTCAGGTTTTTCGGGCAGGTTGTACTTTCGCCTGTCTTCATCGGAGGATATTTCACGACCTGCATCATATCCGATTTCAGGGATTCCGCCGCTGAAAAAAGAACCGTTATAGACCAATTCCCGCTCGTAACCTGAATTTGGGAACCCGGTGTTTACCGCCTTACTGACAATTGTCAGATGAATAGTGTCTCCAGGCATCATCGGTTTGGGAAGGGCGGTGATCTTATACCATTCCCGTTCTGCTATCCGGCCGACGATCTGGAACTTCCTGGGCCGATATTCCAGGGGGAATCTGTATTTCAGGGAGTCCCCGTTGAGTAGTATTTTAAAATCCGAAAGGCCCGGGGAACTGAAATGGATGGAATCCACCGGGGAATCTGTCTTGTTGACCAGCTCCACATCAGCCTCGAAATAGGCTTCGCGCTGCATTGGATAGAGGTCCGCCTGAATATTGACGCGGGTATATTTGGGCTGGGGGATACCTTCATACTTCTTCAGCTGCAGCTCGTAGTCTGCCTGCCGCTGATCCCCTTCGTCAGGGGTAAGGTAGCCATTTTGATACACCACATTCTGAAAGATATACGCACCTGACGCCAGGGCAATGAGCAGGAAGACCAGGGACGCCTTCTGAGGCCCTTTCAGGAACCTGCTCTTTGCAGCTACCCATCTGCTTTTCAGGGAGTTTTCACTTCCCCGGCTGAAGAATACGCTGAAAAACAACACCAGGAAAATGCCCCAGGCTGTCCAGTAGAGGTTGAACCAGAACAGGGGCTTCCCGAAGTGTCCCAGCCCGTTCATGTCGCTCCAGGTATATCCGGGTTTGTAGCTGAAGAAGAAAAGGTTGAAGTTGTAGTCGGCAAAATTCCGAAGGATAAGAATGACCAGCCAGATACCGATGGCAGCTGCATGGCCTGCAAATTTATTGTTTGCCACCAGGTGGACCGCAAATACGAGCATAACCATCTGCAGGTAATCGGGAAGGGAAATCAGGTAGCTGTCTGTAAGGTAGACGCCCAGGTCATAATCAAAATACCCTTTCAGGGTTTGAACCCCAACCCCCACGACGATCGGCAGGGTGGTAAGGACCAGGCAAATACCGGCCATCCCTATAAACTTGGAGGCGATAATTACCCAGTCCTTTACCGGGAAGGTGTCGTTGATGACCGAATAGCCCGTGGCCTTGTCTCGGTGCAGGCTTTCCCCTGTAAAAAACACAATAATTATAAAGACGAATAAATTATAGTCAAAGGTCTTGTACTGCATCAGGAAGGAGGTGGACGGGAAATTCGGAACGCTGTAAAGAGTAATCCCGATCCAGAAGTCAAGCACCAGGAAGATCAGACCTCCCAGGAGGATGGACCTGAAGTAAACGTCCTTCAGGATGTTCTTCACTTCTATTGCCGCCAGTGTCTTCAGACTGTTCCACTGGTACCCGCGGGAAAAATCGGCAACTGCAACTACTGGTTTTAAATCCGGCTGAGATACTTCGGCTGTTTTGGATTTTTTGGTCTTGGGGTCTGTACGGAAGAAATAGCCAAAACTGAACCTCCAGTAGGAGGCAATAAAAAACAACAGGCCAACCCCGAACCAAAGGATGCGGTTCCAAAGCAGGTTTCCTTCCAGGGGGAGGAAAAAACTGTTTTGTTCATAGGGGGTAAGGTACCGGGTCTGGAATTGAAACGAATTAAGGCCAAAGGGATCGATGATCTGTACCAGGTCCTTGTTTTCAATATCCTGGGCCAGGAAATTCGCCAGCAAATACCCAATAAAAATCACTATACCCCCGGAATAAATGGAGCGGATATTCCTGGTAAAGATGATTAGTGCAAAGAAGATACATCCGGCTACCCAGAGGTTGGGCACCAGCAGTGTGAAAAAGGGCTGGAAATAGTTAACGGCTAAATTGGGGCCGTAACGCACGGCTTCCGTCCCAAAGGCGGGGCCAAGCAAACTCCCGAGCAGAATGCCCAGTAAGGTTCCGGAAGAAATGAACAATAGGGTCAGAAAAGAACCCCAGAAGCGGCCCATTACATAGCCTCGTTTAGAGATGGGGTAACTGAAGAGATAGGTGGCCGTTTTATGCTCAAGGTCCCTGTAGAGCGGGACCCCCATAACAGCAGATGCAATCAGAATACCAAAA
>SBFL01000148.1 GCA_006227965.1 Bacteroidota bacterium
CTATTTAGGCGGTAATTCCGGGTGCACGGGGAAGATCGGCGTGGTCGGCTTTTGTTTCGGCGGATGGATCTCCAACATGATGGCCGTGCGCATTTCCGGACTGTCGGCTGCCGTGCCCTTCTACGGGGGCCAGCCCGCAACAGACATGGTGCCCGAAATCCAGGCACCGCTTATGCTGCATTATGCCGGGCTTGACGAGCGGGTCAACAAGGGCTGGCCGGAGTACGAGGCTGCCCTGAAAGCCCATGGCAAGGAATACCAGGTCTTTTTCTACCCGGAAAAAAACCATGGCTTCCACAACGACACCACCCCCCGCTACGACAAGGAAGCCGCAGAGCTGGCCTGGAGCCGCACCGTGGAATTCTTTAAAGAAAAGCTGGCATAGGGGGAGGTAAACTCCCGCCCGTCAATTCCCCCCTGCCTTTTTTATCCTACTCTTTGGGGTTCCGGGGCAGTACCTCCTCAGGGAACGGGAAGAGGATGGTGGAGTTCTTCTCCGCGGCAATATTGGACAGGGTCTGATACAACCTCAGCTTTATGGCCGAAGGAGACTGGTCTATTTTCTTTCCGGCTTCAAGCAGCGTGCCGGCTGCCTGCTCCTCGGCCTGGGCCAGGATCACCCGGGCCCGGCGGGAGCGCTCAGCTTCGGCCTGGTTGGCCATCATCCGGCGCATGTTCTCCGGCAGCTGGATGTCCTTGATCTTCACATCTATGATCTCGATCCCCCAGTCCCGGGTTTCATGTTCCACGATATGCTTGATGTTCTTGCCCATTTCCTCCCTTTTGGACAGGATGGTGTCCAGTTCCACTTTCCCGCATACATCCCTGAGGGCGGCCTGTGAAAGCTGGGAGATCGCATAATCGTATTCCTCCACTTCCAGAACCGCTTTCTCCGGATCTTCGATCTTGAAAAACACCACCCCGTAAATTCTGCAGGGCACATTGTCCTCCGTCATCACTTCCTGGGAAAGGATGTTGACAGTGATCACACGGATGTCGACTTTCTGGATGGTCTCCACCACGGGGATAATCCATCGAAATCCCGGCTGGAGGGTCTTTACATACTTGCCGAAACGGAACTTCAGGGCGCGCTTGTATTCATAAACGATACGGATCCCGGCAAAGAAGAAGATCAACAGCAGGGTTCCGAAAAACAACATTGGGTTCATAACATATAAATTTAAGGGTTGAACTGATTTTCAAAGGGACGGTCCCCGGCAATACCATCTCCCGGCTGCCCTTCCTGACGCCACAGCCCGAGGTCCAGGCAGATGAACCAGGCCAGGAAACTGGAGAACGTTATTTTCTGGATCAGGGGAAGGGCCTGCAGGTACCTCCCGGTCTCGTAAATGGCGTAATTTACCAGGAAAATCACCAGACACCACCATCCGAAGAGAGCGAGGGTTTTTAACCCCTGCCCCCAGAGGCCAATCAAAAGCAAGATGAGGGCGATCAGGCCGAAACCACCGGCGATGTATACCGTCAGGTCATGGGTATCGGCCCTCAGGAAAACCATGGTTCCCAGGGCGGCCATACCGCTGTAGCGCAACAACTGCTTAGACCAGAGAGGAGCCCTGGCAAGGGCCGGAAGCTGATACCATAATACTGCGAGGCCCAGGGCCAGGAAACCCAGGGCAACCCGGGCCCAGTGCCGGCCCGTATTCAGCACCCCGTTTACTGCACGGGTATCCAGCAGGTCGCAGAGGTAGTTGTGTCGCCAGCTAAATCCCGTCTGCCCGGGGTTGTTCCAGGAGCCCCCGGGATATAATCCGGCAGCAATGAGATAGCACAAAACGAACAATGCCATCCCGAGCAGGGGGATCCAATGCCTTAAGCGGATTTTCATATGCATGAGCTTCAAAGGGTCCTTGTGAATTTCCCAGAAGATACGCCGTTGCCGGACGGGTTAAAATGATAAAGGTCAGCTGGGCTGAACCTGACCACCACCTCCCTGAAATAACCGAAATTTAACATTCCGCCTGACCTGCGTCATGGCAGTAACCCTTTGCATATATTTCCTTTGGTGGGCACAAAAAAAGGTGACTAAACGTGGTTCTAACCTCGATACTTGTCTTGCTGGCCATATTCCTGATGTACTTGCTGTGGATGCCCATGGAACTGTGCATTGACAGCTACAGCCAACGGTATTTCATGCGGTTGGGGATCCTGGCACGAATAGGGGTGGAGAAGGACCCCGTGGAACTGATACGGCTTCATCTTAAAATATTTTTCCTGAATTTTTACTGGCGTCCTTCGGATATCCGTTCATGGGGCGGGCCAAGAAAGAAATCGGCCTCAAAACGCAAAGGCAGTAAAAAACAGGGCATAACCTTTTACCGGGTGAAGAGGCTGCTGAATTCATTCCGGGTTAAATCCTTCAGACTGGAACTGGATACCGGGAACCCTGTGCTCAACGCCAAATTGTATCCCTGGGTTTACTTTATCGGACAGCAGGCAGGGGATGTGGGGATCAACTTCCTCGGCCGCAATTATATTTCGCTTCAGATCGTCAACCGACCGATATATATTCTTAACGCATTTATTAACCCAAAAAAATGAGTATTATGGAATTACATTTTGAAGAATTACTGGAAAAGATCACGGAGTTTATGAAAACGGAGGCCAACACCGAAACCGTGGTGGGCAAGCCTTTTGAACTTGGCGAATTCACCTGTGTTCCCGTAATAAAAGTGGGAATGGGCTTTGGTTCCGGAGGAGGTGAAGGGACCGAGATGAAAAAAGGCAAGGGCCAGGGTGCCGGGGGCGGTGCCGGAATGGGAATAGAACCCATCGGCTTCCTGGTAACCAAAGGGGACCACATCTCCTTCCTGCAGGCAGGCAAGACAAGTGGCTTGGCGGCTGCTTTTGAAAAAGTGCCGGACCTGATTGAAAAACTCGCAAAACAGCGAAATAAGGAAGAAGAACTGGTATAAAAGCTGAAAAAGCGCGCCTCCCCGGGCGCGCTTTTATTTAAATCTGTAACTTACCTTCAAAAATTACATGCAAACGATTCTGGGAGCCGGCGGATCCATGGGATCGCTGCTGGCGCGCGAACTGCAAAGCTACACCGACCAGGTCCGACTGGTGAGCCGAAATCCAAAGCGGGTAACCGAATCGGACCTGCTATTTCCGGCCGATCTTATGGACGCCTCCCAGACAGAAAAGGCGGTGGAAGGTTCGGAGGTAGCCTACCTGATTGTCGGATTTCCTTACAAAACCAGGGTTTGGCAAACCGCCTGGCCGGCGGTCATGGAAAACGTGATCCGGGCCTGTCTGGCACACAACACCCGCCTGGTCTTCTTTGACAATGTCTATATGTACGACCCAACTTCCCTGGACCCCATGCTGGAAACACACCCAATAGGCCCGATCAGCCGCAAAGGCAGGGTACGGGAATCGATTGCCAGCAGGCTTATGGACCATGTGCATAACGGGTCCCTAAAGGCCCTGATAGCACGGTGCGCAGATTTCTACGGCCCCTCCATTGAGAGGAACAGCATCCTGACCGAAACGGTTTTCAAGCCCCTTAGCCAGGGAAAGAAAGCAACCTGGTTGGGGCGGCCTGACAAGAAACACTCCTACACCTACACCCCAGATGCAGCGAAAGCCACAGCCCTGCTGGGAAACAGCCCGGAAGCCTACGGGGAAGTCTGGCACCTCCCCACAGCACCCGATCCATTTACAGGTCAGCAATGGGTGGAGCATATTGCCATGGCCCTTGGTGCCGAACCCCGGTATCGTGTGGGAAGAAAAGGCCTGCTGCAATTTTTGGGGCTGTTCTCATCCATAATGCGCGAGACTTCCGAGATGCTCTACCAGTATGACCGCGATTACGTCTTTGACAGTTCAAAATTCGAGCGGCATTTCAACATGAAACCCACACCCTATAAAGAAGGGATCCGACAGGTGGTGGATGCAGATTTTTCATGATTTTTCCTTTAACTTCGGGCAGGAACATCCCAACTCAGGCATTCTTCTGTGGTTGCGTTCCTTTAAATTATTGTAGTACTTTTAAGTACCGGAAGCGCTATTTTCAGTAAAAAAACAGCCCCGCGCCTTCCGGCTGGATTTAACACCTGAGCGTATGAAGTTCACTACTGACCTCCGCATATTTTTATTCCTGTCCCTGTTCCTCGGCTTTCCTTTTTTATCATATGCCTTTCAGGAAGACGGCACTGCTGCTCAGGATTCGGTACAGGCAAAGAAACCGGAGCCGATATCCGTAAATCGTCTGGTGAAGGAAATGGAAGAACTCAGGAGCCTGATCAACCTGAACAATAAGAAGATCGTTCCCACAGCCAGGCTGAAACGGATAGACTCCCTTTATCCGGTATACAAAGAACTGATTGCAGATGAGGAAGCAAAGGTTGCGGAATTCCTTGTCTCCAACCCAAACAAACAAAAGATCAACAATCTCATTAAGCGGTGGGAAGAATACCGGGTTCAGCTCGGCGGTTGGGAAACGGAAATAACGGCCTATGTGGACCGGAACCTACGGCTGGTCAAAGTCATTGGATCTGAATCGGTAGTATGGGAGCTAACCTATGAACGTGCGATATCGGAGGAAGTACCCAAGGAACTGCTCAACAATGTGCGGGAAGTGATCAACGATCTGAAAGCGATTGACCAGCAAACCAAAGACTACAATTATACCTATCTGCGCCTGCAAACCCGGATCAACCGTTTGCGGCAAACCGTGGTTGAGATGATGCAGGCCCTGTATGATAAGAGAGCCTCCGAAACCTACGACCTCTTTCACCAAAGACATATCCCCATCTGGCAGGTTTCCCTGAAAGATGAGGCCACTACTCAGGAATCCGGCGCCAGGCCTGAAACCCTTGCAGACCCGGGCGTCAGGGTAGCGGAATTATTCCAGACCCATAAGGAAAAACTGTATTTCCTGATCGTTTTGGGCCTGGGGCTGGCTGCATTCATCATGTACCTCAAAAAGCAATTGATCAAAACCCTGGGACAGCAGGCATCGGGCAGCAGGGCTTCCACATCCTATTTGTTATTCAGGATGCCGGCCGTTGTAGTTGCTTTCATCCTGATTTTTACAGGCAGGCTTCAGCTGCTGGAGGGAACCCGTTTCCTCGGGGATATTCTGCTCTTTATAATGCTCCTGTTTGCCATCTTTTTGATCATGCATAAAATCCCCAGGCGTTACCGGGGCCTCTTGTACTTTTCTATCCTCTTATTAGTCCTGGATTCCATTAAGACCTATGTATGGTTTGAGTCCATCGATTATCGGATGTTCATGCTTGCCGAAGCAATTCTCATGACGGGGGCGATTTTTTATTATACCAGACCCTATCTGCAGACGCGTCAGCAAATGACCACCCCAATAGGTCGGTTCATAATACGGCTGGTCCCCCTGGTTTATTTCCTTTGTGCGGTTTCTGTGGTCTCCAACATCCTAGGGTACACCAACCTATCTGACCTGACGCTGAAAGTTTGTACACAATCGGGCATTGCTGCCATAATAGCGTACGCGCTCCTGCTAGCCGTCCAGAGTATCTTTATCGGCTGGCTGGACCAGCGATTCCACAGGTCTGCGGAGTCGAACCAGGAACAGCTCGCTTTTCTTAAAAAGCGTACGGGCCAGTTCCTTCGCTTCACGGTCATCTTTCTGTTCGTAATAGGCTTCCTCAATATCATTGACGAATTGCGCACCGTCACAGAATATATAAGCGATGCGATGACCGAGCCTTATGTGGTCGGCAACCTCACCTTTACCCTGGGGTCTATTTTTATGTTCCTTCTGATCCTTGTGCTATCCTACATCAGCTCCCGGCTGGTTTCTTTTCTGGTGAGTGATGATTATGGCCTGCTGTATTTTTTCAGGCTTCCCGAGGGAATTCCCACAGCTATTTCCCTGGTTCTCCGCTATAGTATAATCGTCTTTGGTGTCATCCTGGCACTCTCCTATCTGAATGTAGACCTCAGCCAGTTCAATCTAATGGCTGGCGCCCTGGGGCTTGGAATTGGATTTGGCCTGCAAACGGTAATCTCCAATTTTGTATCAGGGCTTATCCTGGTGTTTGAAAGGCCCATCCTCCCCGGGGACACTATAGAAGTGAACAACCTGTTCGGCAAGGTTTCGAAAATCGGGGTGCGCGCCTCGAGCATTACCACCTATGATGGGGCAGAAGTGGTAGTTCCGAATATGAACCTGATCTCCAACGACCTGATAAACTGGACACTTTCAGACAGCATCAAACGGATTGAAATCCTGGTAGGCACCACCT
>SBFL01000256.1 GCA_006227965.1 Bacteroidota bacterium
CCATATCCGTCGAACCCAGTTTGGTTTTGGTCTGGCTCTCGAAGACCGGTTCCATGACCTTGATGGAAATGGCCGAGATAATGCTCTTGCGAATATCTGAAGCGTCATAATTCTTCCCGTAAAAATCCCTGAGGGTCTTGACCAGGGCCTCCCTGAAGGCAGATTGGTGGGTGCCTCCCTGGGTGGTGTACTGTCCGTTTACAAAGGAGTGGTACTCCTCGCTGTACTGCGTCCTGCTGTGGGTAAGGGCTATCTCGATGTCTTCACCCTTGAGGTGAATGATGGGGTACAGGAAATCTTCCGTGCTGTTGTAATCTTCCAGGAGGTCTTTCAGCCCGTTTTCCGAGTAGAACTTTTCCCCGTTAAACCCTATGGTCAGGCCCGGATTCAGATAGACGTAAATGCGCAGCATCCGCTCGACGTACTCGCTACGGTAACGGAACTTCTTGAATATCTGGTCATCCGGTACAAAGGAAACCTTCGTGCCGCGCTTGCGGGAAGACTCCTCGAGGAATTCCTCCTGGGTGAGCTCCCCTCGTTCAAATTCGGCTGATTTGGACTGTCCGTCCCGGTTTGATTCGACCCGGAAAAAAGATGAGAGCGCGTTTACGGCTTTGGTTCCAACCCCGTTTAATCCGACGGATTTCTTGAAGGCACGGGTATCGTATTTCCCTCCGGTATTCATTTTGGATACCACATCCACCACCTTACCCAGGGGGATGCCCCTTCCATGATCCCGGACCGTTACCCGATCTTCCTTAATGGAGATTTCAATGGTTTTCCCCGCACCCATCACGAATTCATCGATGCAGTTGTCAATGACCTCCTTCAGGAGGATGTAAATACCATCATCATGTGAAGACCCGTCTCCCAGCTTCCCAATGTACATTCCGGGTCTCATCCGGATATGCTCTTTCCAGTCAAGGGATCGGATATTCTCTTCTGTATACTGTGTTTCTGCCATAAATAGGGTGTTACCCCTGCTAATATAAAATTTAGGTTAAGAAATCAAAATCTGGTGACGTTAAAGTAATTAACAATAAAAACCCTAAAATGTTGATAGCTCAGCTCCTGCCAACCCTTGTGGAAAAGGCGTTTATACATTGAACCGGAAATGCATCACATCTCCGTCCTGAACCACGTATTCCCTTCCTTCAATCCGCATCTTGCCGGCCTCCCGGACCCTGGCCTCACTCCCATAGGCATGGTAATCGGCATAGGAAATGACCTCTGCCCGGATGAATCCCTTCTCGAAGTCTGTATGGATAACCCCGGCTGCCTGGGGCGCGGTAGCACCCACAGGGATTGTCCAGGCCCTGACTTCTTTTTCCCCGGCGGTAAAATACGTCTGCAAATTCAGTAGCTTGTAGGCGGCCCGGATCAGTTTTGAGGAACCCGGTTCTTCCAGTCCGAGGTCCTCAAGGAACAATTGCCGCTCCTCGTAGGTTTCTAGTTCGTTGATGTCCGCTTCCGTGGCCACTGCAAGCACGAGCACCCCGGCTTTCTCCCCGGCAACGGCTTCCCTGACACGATTCACATAGGCGTTCCCGGAAAGAGCGGCCTGTTCGTCCACATTGCAAACATACAGGACGGGTTTGTCTGTGAGAAGCTGGAGGGGTTCTACGAATTCCTCCCGGGCTTTTTCTTCCATGGCAATAGCTCTGACGGAAATTCCGGACTCCAGCCCCTTTTTTGTGAGTTCCAGCACCACAGCTTCTTTCTGTGCCTCTTTGTTGCCTGTACGCGCGGCACGCCCTACGCGCTCAAGACGCTTCTCAACGGTTTCCAGATCCTTCAGCTGTAGTTCTATATCGATGGTCTCCTTGTCCCGGATGGGGTCTACGGAACCATCCACATGAACGACATTGTCATTGTCAAAGCACCTTAGTACATGAAGAATGGCGTCGGTTTCCCTTATATTGCCCAGGAACTGGTTGCCTAGCCCCTCCCCTTTGCTGGCCCCCTTAACCAGGCCGGCTATATCCACAATTTCCACCGTGGCCGGGACTACCCGTTCCGGGTGTACCAGTTTTTCAAGCACCTGCAGGCGCGGGTCCGGGACGTTAACCACCCCCAGGTTGGGTTCTATGGTGCAAAATGGAAAATTGGCGCTCTGTGCCTTGGCGTTCGAAAGGCAGTTGAACAAGGTTGATTTGCCTACATTTGGCAAGCCGACAATACCCGCTTTCATAGTGATGTTTTCAGAAAAGGAAGGCTTTTGGCCTCCTTCTTATTAATGAGGCGCAAATATAGAACTTCTGAGGCTGACCTGCCACCTGTTAAGCCATTGAAATCAACGGGGAAATTCAGGGGCCGGAACGTAACAAATCAGAAGGCCATTCGTCTAAACAGCAAAACCAGGTTTTAATGAGGTCCGTCATTTTTTTTCTTTTTGCTCTTTTGGTGCACCTGCAGGCAGAAGGGCAAACGATTACAACCCGTCTGCTCGATGCTGAAAGCGGGGAACCCATCCCCTTTGCCACTGTTGTGACCGGGGAGAACCGGGGTACCATAACCAATGAGGAAGGCTACCTGAACCTGGACCTCTCCAGCCTGGAGGATTCATCCGTCCGCCTCTCCTGCATGGGGTATGAATCCCTGGAGGTGGATGTAAATACACTTGAGAACTCCGGACTGATCCGGTTGAAACCTGCCCCCATCGAACTAAATGAAGTACGGCTCGGGGGAGGTGTCCCAACTGCCGAAGAAATCATGCGGGAAGTCCGCAGGAACCTCGGGCGAAACTACCCTTCAGAGGCCTCCTATGAGCTGTTTTACAGGGAATCCAATTTCATGCAATTTGACCAGCTGGATATGGAGCTGGAAAAAGCTTCGGACCTGAAGCGTCGCGAATTGGAAAAAGCCCAGAAGGACCTCAGGGATTTCAGCGCCTATATCCGGGACAGCCGTGCTGTGAAATTCCTGGATTTTAACGGGCAGTACCAAAATCTGCAGGATACAAGCCTGCTGCAGGTGGACCGGGTGACGGAACTGCTGGATGCCAAAAAGGATTTCACCATGGAAAAACTGCAGGAAAGGGCGCAGAAGATCATCCTGTCCCATCTGGACAGCACCGAAACCTACAAATTAAAAACCGGGGTGTTTAAGGTCGAGGACAGCCTCTCCATGAATGGCGATTTCGGGGAAGACGAATCTAATGACAGCATAGCCACCTCTTCCCTGAGGGGAAAAATAACGGATGTGCTTTCTATAGCAGGGCTGAAGGATGGAAAGCGACTTTACGGGTTCCTGGACGGGGAATCCTATCGGTATGAATTTATAGAGCCAAGCTATTTCGATGGCAACTACGTCTATGCTCTGGGGTTTCGGCCCAAGAAGAGCAAAGCCAAATTTTCAGGGACCCTCTACATCGACGCCGCTACCTATGCCATACTGAAGGCAGACTATCATTATGCCCAGGGTCGGAGAGGAGAAAAGGTAAACCTGAAATTGCTGCTCGGGGTTAAATACGTGGAAAATATGGATCGGGGCACGATTATCTTTCGAAGAAATCAGGAAGGAAAATATCATCCATACTACATTCATAAAGAGTACGGTAACTATGTTTACCTGCATCGAAGCTTAAAATTCATTGAAAACAGTCCCTCCAAAAAGAAAGTACGGTTCGATTTTCTTATGGAAGGAGGTGTAAGAGAAAAGGAAAGCCTTTTGCTGCGACATGAAATTACCACGCCTTCCGAGCGCATGCTCTCTCAAAGCCCGGATAAAATAAAGATCCGGAAGCTGGAGCGCTATGAACCCACTATATGGCAGGATATCGAGATCATTGCCCCCCTGGAGGAGATGAAGAATTTCAGCGTGACCAACTGAATCAGTCGTCAGGGTGCATAAACCGCTGCTTAGCCAGGAGCTGATCCTCGGACTCCACATGGTCTTTATCGGGTACGCAGCAGTCCACAGGACATACAGCCGCGCACTGGGGCTCTTCGTGAAAGCCCATGCACTCCGTGCACTTATCCGGGGCGATATAGTAAAATTCATCGCTGACAGGCTCCTGTACGGCATCCGCATCCACCTTCTTGCCCCCCGGCAATACTACGTCCCCTTTCAGGGAAGTTCCGTCGCTGTAACGCCATTCGTCTGCCCCTTCGTAAATAGCCGTATTGGGACATTCCGGCTCGCAGGCCCCACAATTTATGCACTCGTCTGTTATGATGATCGCCATAGGTTCTTTTTCAGAGAATAGTGATTGTCCGGCTTGTCGGAGGCCGGACATATCTTTATTTTTGCACAAATTTAATGGACGGGGGCTTCCCGGGCAAATTCCATGGAACACAAAGATCCTTCTTACCATGCATTTCTGAAACTGGGTCAGATGCTCCGGAATGCGACTGGTAATTCCGAAAACGCGATCCAAAAGTCCCAACCTCTTCAGGCCGAATTAGATACGGCACTTCATACCGCCTACCTGCAAAATCCCTGGTTCACCCGGGCATCCTGCCTGCATGCCCTTGCATACTGGGGGGAAATGCTCCGGCCCGAACTGTTAGGTCCCTGGATGGACCCCTACCCTTCGCCTTCAAAAACCCCGCTGACGGTCGCTCTGATCCTGGCGGGAAATATACCCCTGGTTGGCTTCCACGACGTGTTGTCCGTCCTTTTGACCGGAAACCGGGCCTTGGTCAAATGCGCTTCCAACGACCAGGTGCTGCTGCCCTATCTGAGCAGAAAGCTGGAGGAATTCGATCCGGAACTGCGCGGGAGGATCTCCTTTACCGACGGCAAGCTGAGTTCATTTGATGCCGTGATTGCCACCGGAAGCAATAATACGAGCCGCTATTTTGAGTATTACTTTTCCAAAAAGCCACATATCATCCGCAAAAACAGGCACGGGGCCGCCGTGCTTACAGGAGGGGAATCGGCTGATGACCTACAGGGCCTGGCATCGGATGTTTTTCTCTATTTCGGGATGGGATGCCGCAGCGTTTCGAAACTGTTCGTCCCTGAAGGGTACGATTTTGATCCGGTCTTTGAGTACTTTTACCCTTACAGGCCGCTGATAGACCACCAGAAATACGCCAATAACTACGATTACAACAAGGCCGTCTATTTAATGAGCGGCAGCCGGATGCTGGACAATGGCTTTTTGCTCCTGAAAGAGGATCCTTCTTACGGGTCTCCCATCGGCACTTTGTTCTACGAGGCCTACACCTCAGGGGAGTCACTTAAAAGACGTCTTGAGGCGGCCGGAGAATCGATACAGTGCGTGGTTGCGGGTTCCTGGCTGAAAGGGGCCATACCTTTTGGAAGGGCCCAGCACCCTGCTTTGTGGGATTATGCCGATGGCGTGGATACTGTTGACTTTTTGTTGAAAACATCCGCCGGTTAGGCAGGGCAAGCAGTCCTTCCTGCCATTAATTTTTAAGAACTTTACACTCTGAAGTAAACCCAGATCCAATGAAGAAACACAATTTCAGTGCGGGCCCATCTATCCTGCCCGCCGAGGTAATGCAGAAGGCCGCAGAAGCGGTGGTTGAACTAGATAATTCCGGACTTTCCCTGATCGAGATCTCCCACCGCAGTGAGGCATTCGTAACCATCATGGAAAAGGCACGGAGCCTGGTCCTGGAACTGCTGGGGCTCAAGGGCAAAGGCTATCAGGCCCTGTTCCTTCAGGGAGGCGCCAGTATGGAATTCCTGATGGTGGCCTATAACCTCCTGGAGGCCAAAGCGGGATACATAAACACGGGCGCCTGGAGTGAAAAATCCATCAAGGAGGCCAAGCTTTTCGGGCGCGTGGTGGAGATTGCCTCCTCAAAAGACCAGCAATTCAAATACATCCCTAAAGGTTACTCAGTGCCAAATGACCTGGATTACCTGCACCTGACCTCAAACAATACCATTTTTGGAACCCAGTTCCGGGAGTTTCCCGAAACCAAGGTACCGCTGGTGGCGGATATGAGTTCGGATATTTTCTCCAGAGAGCTTGACTTTGCCCGGTTTGATCTGATCTATGCCGGCGCCCAGAAGAATATGGGGCCTGCCGGCACTACCCTGGTGGTGGTCCGGGAAGACATCCTGGGAAATGTGACACGAAAGATCCCCTCCATGCTGGACTACCAGGTCCACATTGGAAAGCAAAGCATGTTCAACACGCCGCCTGTATTTGCGGTCTACACCTCCCTCCTTACCCTGGAATGGCTCAAACGACAGGGAGGTATTGGGGCAATGGAAGAACGAAACAAAAAAAAGGCC
>SBFL01000356.1 GCA_006227965.1 Bacteroidota bacterium
CATCCATTCTTGCGTACCAGGCTCATAAAAGGGATGTAGTTGCAGGAAATCCAGATCCATTCGCAAAATTCCTCGTAGTCAAAATCATTGATGGATTTATATTCCACCTGGTTCAGGGAAAGGTTGGAAACAGTTACCAGGATATCTATCGGACCTCGGCGGAGGGCTTCGAATTCGTCCCTTTTAAGGGTGTTGCGGATCAATGCATGCAGGTTGTGACTCTCCCCGAAGGTCTTGCTCCCCCTGAGCAGGTTCTTAAGGACGCTCCAGTGATTGATCCCAATGGTTGCAGCCCCGTACTTTCGGTGGATCGTAAACGGGCAGTTGCTGAAAATGCTTTGCTGGTTTACCGAGGTGTATACCTTCCGGATCTTCTCGATCTCCTGAAGGGCCAGGTGGGAGATCAGAAGGCTGCCCGTAGAGGTTCCCAGCAAGAGGTCGTAGGTAAATTTTTTCTCCTGCATCAGATACTGAGCAACCCCGCCTGCGAATGCGCCTTTACTGCCGCCTCCTGATATTACCAGTGCCCTCATAACGCTTTTATTTTATCGTGCAGATAGGGATACTCTTCCCGGGGGAAGTCTTTAGACAGTCCATTCCACATTTTCGGGTCTGGCCGCTCTTCCATCAGGGCCTCCAGCAGCCGTCTTGCAAACCTTTTGAACTGCCAGGTGTGGTGCTCTGTGGCCTGCATCAGATCCCGGAGATTCACCTCACTGAGGGCGCCTACTTCCCTGAGCATTGAAAATGCATTCTCCCGGACCTCCCAGGAATAGGACGAAGCCGTAGTCCGTTGCAGGTTGTTCAAATACACCTGTTTCATTTGCCGATCCCCATATCCCTCTGTGAATACTGCCAGCAGCCACCAGAGCTGCCGCAACCGCATTTGGGTCAGGCTCCCGTTCTTGGAGACCTGGTCCAGGTAGCTCTTCCTGCTCCCCGGAGATGCCACCCACAGCCGAAACAGGGAGGCCTCCCTCAAATCATAGCTGGGAGCGTCAAGCCATGCCTCCACCATTGGGATCATCCAGTCTTCAAGGGTTTCCGTTGATTCCAGAAACGCCTTTTGAACTGGCAGGGTGCCTTCCCGGCATACGCCTTCAAGGAAGGCAGGGGTCAGGACAGGCCGGAAGGTCTTCAGCACATGCGCCCTGTACTGCGGACTGGCATATTCTTTCCAGGCACTTTCTACGGCCACAGCATCGACTGCCAACCCCTCCTTTCGGGCTTCACGCAACTTCAGATACCGGTTTACCGGTTCAGACGAACCTCTGAGATAAGCCATTGCCAGGTCCATGGGGAAATCCCGGGCCTCCAGCCAGGTCTTGTAGAATGCTTCCAGGGATTTTCCGGATACATTTTCAACTATCTGCAGAAAATCGGTTACAGTGGCATTGGAATAGGAATGTTCCAGGAGGAATTTTTTCACCCCTTCTTTAAAATCCGATTTGCCAACCTCCTCCCTGAGCAGGTAGAGGGCCCAGGCCCCTTTTTCATAAAAGGTAAGGCTGCCGGCACCCGGGTCGAGAAGGGATTCCCCTTTTCCCGAAACATCCATATCCTCCAGAGCCCTGGCCGTATCATACAGCTTCCAGCAGATCAGATCAGCGCCCAGCAGATAGCTTTCGGCCTGATAGGCATAAAATGTGGCGAAGCCTTCGTGAAGCCAATGCTCTGAGGCACTGGTTTCAGTAACCATGTTACCAAACCACTGGTGGGCCAGTTCATGCGCATTCACATTGATGTAGTTGGCGTCGTTGAACCCGATGGAATCCACCAGATACTGGTCTGAAAAAAAAGTGGCCCCGGTATTTTCCATCCCCGCATAGAGGAAATCCCTGACCGGCACCTGTTTGTAATCCCCCCAGGGATACGGGATGCCGATTTCCGTTTCGAGGAAGTCAAAGAGCTCTGCGGTGTAACGGTACGTCCAGGGTGCCTTTTCAATTTCCCCACTGGGATAGTAGCCCTTCAGAGGCACCCCGGAACCCGATTCCAATGAAAGCGCATCAAATTGGCCTATGGCAAAGGCAAGAAGGTAACTGCTCATGGGCCTATCCATATCAAATACCCATCGGTTGCTGGCCCCCTCCCGGGAATTTTCAATCAACAGGCCGTTGGCAATCACCTGGTACCCGGGTTCAAATAAGACCGTTATATCGAATTCCACCTTCTCTTCCATCTGGTCTACTACCGGGACCCAGTGACTGCTGCCCTTCCCCTGTCCCTGGGTCCAGATTTGCTCATTCCCCTGAAGGGAATCCTTCCACCCCAAAAAATAGACACCCTGCCGGGGAGTAGCACGGTAGGCAATGTACAGTTCATGTTTCCCTGCCTTATGAGGCGCCTTCACGATGAGTCTGCTGGAAGTAGTGCTAAAAGCGGCCGGTTTGCCATCGAGTTCTACGCTGCTGAATTCCATATTGTGGGCATCCAGGTAAAGACTGTCCGGACTTCCTGTATTCTGGAACTGATAACGAACCGTTCCCCCGACGCTCCCTGTTTCAGGATCCGGAGCGATACGGATAAGGGCATGGAGAAAATCATATTCTGCAGGCTGGCCCGAACTCCGCAATGGGAGGATCAAAATGAAAAAAAGCGGTAAAACTTTTACAGTCATTATATTCCTAAAGCTACACTTCTTACCAAATTTAAGGTTTTACCGGGTTGCACTTCAAGGTGGGAAGGTGTAATTTAGACCGATGCATCCCAACGCGCTCCAAACGCCGGTCACGTATCTAAAAGGGGTTGGCCCCGGAAGGGCCGCCCTACTTGGCCGTGAATTGGGGATCGACACCTACCAGGACCTGCTCTACCATTTCCCCAACCGCTATATCGATAAATCCAGGTTTTACAAAATCCATGAATTGGAGCGAAGCAACGCTGATGTGCAGATAATCGGTAGGATCGTACACCTGAAATCAGTGGAACAGAAAAGAGGGCAACGCCTGGTGGCGACATTTGCTGATGATACGGGGGAAATGGAACTGGTCTGGTTCAGAGGACAAAAATGGATCCAGGATCGGTTAAAGATCAATGAGCCCTATGTGATTTTTGGAAAGGCAAACTGGTTTAACGGAAAATTCTCCATGCCCCATCCGGAAATGGAATTGCTGAGCCGGTTTCAGCAGCAAAAAAGGATCCGAATGCAGCCGGTCTATCCCTCCACGGAAAAATTGGGGCAGCGGGGGGTGACCAACCGCCTGATAGCCCAATGGATCTACAAACTACTGGAGGAAATATCCGCGCAAATCCCCGAGACGCTGCCGGCGATCCTGATGGAAGAACTCCACCTGCCGGGCAAACGGGAGGCCCTGCAGCAGGTACACTTCCCCGATTCACAGAATGCCCTTGCACGGGCCAGATTCCGGTTAAAGTTCGAGGAACTCTTTTATATACAGCTCGCGTTGCTCACCAAAAAGCTCCAGCGAAAAAATCGCATCAAAGGACATGTATTCGGTGTGGTGGGAGAACAGTTTACCCGGTTCTATGAGCATTTCCTGCCCTTTGAACTTACCACGGCTCAGAAACGGGTCCTGAAAGAAATCCGTGCAGACCTTGGGAGTCATGCCCAGATGAACAGGCTGCTGCAGGGGGATGTGGGGTCCGGCAAGACCATAGTGGCTGTAATGGCCATGTTGCTCGCCATAGATAACGGCTTCCAGGCATGCCTTGTGGCGCCCACGGAGATCCTCGCACAACAGCACTACCAGTCTGTCAGGGAGTTGATGGACCCTATGGGCATTGAAGTGGCCCTTCTGACCGGGTCTGTCAGGGCAAAGGACCGAAAACCCATACACGAACGACTGCGGGAGGGAGCCCTGCCGATTCTGGTCGGTACACATGCGGTACTGGAGGAGAAGGTCCGGTTCGCCAACCTTGGCCTGGCCATCATTGACGAACAGCACCGTTTTGGGGTTGCTCAGCGCGCCAAGATGTGGAAGAAAAACCAAACCCCTCCCCATATCCTGGTCATGACGGCCACCCCGATCCCGCGTACCCTGGCAATGAGTTTGTACGGGGACCTGGACATCAGCGTGATCGATCAGCTCCCGCCAGGCAGAAAACCCGTGCGTACTGTACACCGAAGGGACTCAGACCGGCTCCGTGTCTTTGCCTTCCTAAGGGAACAAATCGGCCTGGGCCGACAGGTGTATATCGTCTATCCCCTGATACAGGAATCGGAAGCCCTGGATTACAAAGATCTGATGGATGGATATGAAAGCATTACCAGGGAATTTCCGCCTCCAGAATATCAGGTGTCCATTGTGCACGGAAAAATGAAACCTGAGGACAAGGAGTTTGAAATGAAACGCTTTGCAGAGGGAAAGACCCAGATCATGGTAGCCACAACGGTAATTGAGGTTGGGGTTAACGTTCCGAATGCTTCTGTGATGGTCATTGAAAGTGCTGAACGGTTCGGCCTCTCACAGCTGCACCAGCTTAGGGGCCGGGTGGGCCGGGGGGCGGAACAGAGTTTTTGCATCCTGATGAGCAGTTCCAGGCTTTCCGAAGATGGTAAAACAAGGCTGCAGACCATGGTCAGCACCAATGATGGTTTTGAAATAGCTGAAACAGACCTGAAACTCAGAGGCCCCGGGAACCTGATGGGTACCCAGCAGAGTGGGTTGCTGGCACTTAAGATCGCCGATGTGGTTCGAGACAAGGATATCCTGCAAACAGCCAGGTACCACGCGCGGAAATTACTCGACAGGGACCCTGCTCTTTCCCTTGAGGAACATCAGATGATACGTGATAAAATAAGGCGAATGGACATCTTCAGAAATATCTGGGATTACATCAGTTGACCATATACTTGCCCGGCATCATCAAGTCCTCTTCTTTGCCAGTGCCCTGCCAGCAGGGCTTTTCAGGGCTGCTTTGGATCAGATTGTTTCCCAAATACGCCGGCAGCCGCCAGAGGCTTCTATTTGGACATCGTAATTTCGGCCCCGGAAACTTTTGCCAAAGCAGGTGCCTGAGTACTTTTACGGGTTGAAAAACAATCCTGAAAAACATAAAATCGAACCATGAGCAAGACCCTCTTTGACAAAGTCTGGGATTCCCATGTAGTCCGAAGCATTCACAATGGCCCGGATGTCCTTTTCATAGACAGGCATCTGGTGCATGAAGTCACGAGTCCTGTTGCCTTTCTTGGGCTGAAAAAACGCAGTATACCGGTGCTGTATCCGGAACGTACCTTCGCCACGGCAGACCACAATACCCCAACCAGGAACCAGCACCTGCCTGTTACAGACCCGCTTTCTGCCAACCAGCTCAGGGCCCTTGAAGAAAACGCCAAAGAGCACGGAATCCCCTACTGGGGCCTAGGGCATGAAAAAAACGGGATCGTGCACGTGATCGGGCCGGAAAACGGCATTACCCTCCCGGGGGCAACCATTGTTTGTGGGGATTCCCACACCTCCACCCACGGGGCTTTTGGGGCCATTGCTTTCGGTATTGGTACTTCAGAAGTGGAAATGGTACTGGCATCTCAGTGCATCATGCAGCCAAAGCCCAAAAGCATGCGGATTACCATAGACGGGAAGCTAAATGAAGGGGTCACCCCCAAAGATGTGGCCCTGTATATCATATCCCGGCTCTCCACGTCCGGAGCTACGGGATATTTCGTGGAATATGCCGGCGAGGTCTTCAGGAACATGTCCATGGAAGGCCGAATGACCGTATGCAACCTTAGTATCGAAATGGGTGCCCGCGGCGGTATGATTGCCCCGGATGCCAAAACCTTTTCCTATGTGAAGGGGCGGGAATACGCACCTGAAGGAGCTGCATGGAACAAGGCAATGGAATATTGGGATTCCCTGAATTCGGATCCGGACGCCACCTTTGACCGGGAGGTCACCTTTGACGGAGCAGAAATAGAACCCATGATCACCTACGGAACCAACCCGGGGATGGGTGTCGGAATCTCGGGGGCCATCCCGAAGGCACAGGATGTGGAGGGCGCGGCTGCCACCTACCAGAAATCCCTGCAATACATGGATTTCCACGAAGGGGAGTCAATGCTCGGCAAGAAAATAGATTTTGTCTTCCTGGGAAGTTGCACCAACGGGCGAATTGAAGATTTCAGGGCCTTTGCCAGCCTCATTAGGGGTCGGAAAAAAGCGCCTCACGTAACAGCCTGGCTGGTACCCGGTTCCCATAAGGTAGAAACGGCTATAAAAGAGGAAGGCATTCTGGATATCCTC
>SBFL01000308.1 GCA_006227965.1 Bacteroidota bacterium
TTCGGGTTCGGACTTCATCATATCCTCCTGAAGCTGTTCCACCGTAAGCTCTGAACCCAGTCGGTCAAGTACCTTTCCGGCTTCTTCTTCCCGCCCCCGGGTCATCAGCCAGCGCGGGCTTTTGGGTATTCCCAGGGCAAAGAACGTATAGATCACTGCGGGAAAGGCCTCCACACCAACCATCCAGCGCCAGTCGTTGTCGCTGATCCCATTGAGCAGGTAGTTGGAAAAAAAGGCAATCAGTATCCCGAAGACAATGTTGAACTGATAGAGCCCTACAAGGCGTCCCCGCTGGCGGGCAGGAGCGATCTCCGATATATAGGAAGGAGCAGCCACGGTGGATGCACCGATTCCAAGCCCTCCCAGAAACCGGAAGATTCCAAAGGTAACGGGGTCATTTGAAAGAGCGGACCCAATGGCCGAAAGGGAATATAGAACCCCGATCCAAAACAATGTATTTTTTCGGCCCAGCCGGTTGGTGGGAACCCCTCCGAACATCGCGCCGATTACAGTTCCGAAAAGGGCCATGCCGATAACCACCGTGCCGTGGAAGGCATCTGAGGTATCCCAGAGGACCTGAAGCTTCTTCTCTGCACCGCTGATAACGACAGTGTCAAAACCAAATAGAAACCCGGCAAGGGCAGCGATCAGGGAGATTCTAAATATTTTGGAATTCATTCAGGGGGAATTTGGATACCGGTCCTAAAGCTAGTTAAAAAATCTATTGATCGGATTTCAACTCAGGAGAGGAACCTGCGTATACCGGCCATGATCTGGTTGCTCGCACCTTTGTTTTTTTCAATATAGGCTGTGTTCACCTGCCCCAGTTCCATACGGAGTTTTGAATCAATCATAAGTTCACCTGCCTGGGATGCAAAATCCGTTTGGTCCTCTACTACCCGAATTCCACCCGCAGCAACCAGTTCCTCGGCTTCCCGGAATCCCCGATACCGCGGGCCGATGAGAACCGGTATCCCGAATACGGCCGGTTCCAGGGTGTTGTGGAGTCCCGTGGCGAATCCGCCTCCCACATAGGCCAGGTCGGCGTACCGGTAGATTTGGGTCAACAGGCCAATGGTATCCACAATCAGGATATCCACCTCACGCAGGCTGGTATCCTCCCTGCGGGAATACAGGACGGTATTGCGGCGAATACTTTTCTGAAGGGCCTCAATTGATCTTGCATCCGTTTTATGCGGGGCGATAACAAAGCACTGCCCGCTTTCGGCCGAATTAATAAAGGGAAGCAGGCGCTCATAGTCTTCCGGCCAGGTGCTGCCGCAGACCATACAGGTCCGGTCTCCCCTGAAGCGCTCCATGAAAGGAAGGGTCCGCTGGTTGTCCAGGATTTTCAGGACCCTGTCAAAACGGGTATCGCCACTTACCGTATACCTGGGTATCCCGAGGTCTTTCAGCAAATCTGCCGAAAGGTCGTCCTGAATATAAAAATGGGCGACGCGTTTCAGGGCATTCCTGAGAAAGCCCCCGTACCACTTAAAGTAAATCTGTCTCCGCCGGAAAATCGCCGATATCATAAGGATGGGAATTCCCGCTTTTTGCAGTTCCCGGTAGAAGCCCGGCCAAACCTCGTATTTTACGAATAGGGCGATTTCCGGTTGTGCAAGTCGTAAGAAGTTGCGCGCATTCCGGCCCGTATCCATGGGGAGGTAGGTGACCAAATGAGGGGAAAGCCGGCTTTTTTTGACCTCGTAGCCTGACGGGGAGAAAAATGTCACCAACAGCTGGTGTTCCGGATATTCCTCCCTGAGCATATCCAGGACAGGGGCACCCTGTTCAAATTCCCCGAGGGAAGCTGTGTGGACCCAAATAAGGGGTTTGTCCCTGTCCCTGTGAGTTCTCAGATAGGAAAACACCTGCTTTCTGCCGGTAACGAACTGCCGGATCTTTAAATTGAAAAGAGCTGCGAGATGGAGGAAAAACCAACTGAGGAGAACAGCCAAGTTGTATAAAAAAAACACGAACCCCGGGGTTTTCCGCTAAAATACGCTTCTTTGACTAATTCATTGCCGGCAGCACCCGATTTTTGTAAGTTTGTGAGGAGAAACTTCTTCACATGCGTAAAATACAAATGGTGGACCTGGTTCAGCAGTACCAGGACATCAAACCGGAAATCCAGGCTTCCTTCTCCCGTATCCTGGATTCAGCGGCTTTCATCAACGGGCCTGAGGTTCAGGGTTTTCAGGCCGATCTGGAGGCTTATTTGGGAGTAAAGCACGTAATTCCCTGTGCCAATGGTACAGATGCCCTTCAGATTGCCATGATGGGACTGGGCCTGAACCCTGGTGATGAGGTGATCACTGCGGATTTTACCTTTGCCGCCACAGTGGAGGTGATTGCCCTGCTGCAGCTTACCCCCGTACTTGTCGATGTGGACCCACAGACCTTCAATATCGATCCGGAAGCCATCCGCAAGGCCATTGGCCCTAAAACCAGGGCAATCGTTCCGGTTCATCTTTTCGGACAGTGCGCTCCCATGGAGGAGATTCTTGAAATCGCCCGCGAACACGACCTGTATGTCATTGAGGACAATGCGCAGGCAATAGGGGCCAATTACCGGTTTTCTGAAGGAAGGCTTCAGAAGGCGGGGACCCTGGGGCATGTGGGCGCCACTTCCTTTTTCCCATCCAAAAACCTCGGGTGCTACGGGGATGGAGGAGCCCTTTTCACCAATGACGACGACCTGGCCCACACCCTCCGGGGTATCGTCAACCATGGGATGTATACGCGCTACTACCACGATGTGGTGGGGGTGAATTCCCGCTTGGATTCCCTTCAGGCAGCAGTCCTGAGAGCAAAGCTCCCCCACCTGGACCGGTATTGTGAACGGCGGCGGGAAGCAGCCCGGTATTACAACGCGGCTTTCGGCGGCCACCCGGAACTTTCAGTTCCCAAAACCATGCGCGGGTGCAATGGAATTTGCGATTCCTGTGACTGCCATGTGTTCCATCAATATACATTGAAAGTGGGCAGTGGCAGGCGTGACGCCCTGGCGGAACACCTGGCGGGATCCGATATTCCTTTCGGAATATACTACCCCGTACCCCTGCACAGGCAGAAGGCCTATGCGGATGACCGGTACGTAGAATCGGATTTTCTGGTTACCAACCAGCTTTGCCAGGAGGTGATCTCCCTTCCGATGCACACCGAGCTGGATGAAGAACAGCTGGATTACATCACCAGAACGGTCCTCGACTTCATGGACAGACAGGCATGATTGGCGGAATGGGCAGGTGCTCCTGTCCAAGCTTTTTAAACTCAAAAAACAGATGAAAATACTGGTAACGGGCGGGCTTGGATTTATAGGCTCCCATACGGCAGTCGAACTCCAGGAGGCCGGATATGAGGTCGTGATTATAGACAATTGCTCGAACGCTTCGGAAAGCGTGCTGGACGGTATCGAAGCCATTGCCGGGAAAAGGCCTGTTTTTGAGAAGTTTGACCTGAGGAATAGGGAAAAGGTACGGGAATTCTTCAAAAAGTATCCCGATCTCTCCGGGGTGATCCACTTTGCTGCCTCCAAAGCAGTAGGGGAAAGCGTGGATGAACCGCTCCTGTATTACGAAAACAACCTTACCACCCTTGTTTCCCTGCTGCAGGAACTGGAGAAAAAACAAAGGGCACATTTCATATTCAGCTCCTCCTGCACGGTTTACGGACAGGCCGACACAATGCCGATAACGGAAGACGCCCCGGTAAAACCCGCAGAATCCCCTTATGGAAATACCAAACAGATAGGTGAGGAGATCATCCGGGATACCTGTAAGGTCCGTGACCAACTTCAGGCGATTTCCCTGCGATATTTCAATCCGATCGGGGCACATCCCTCTGGCAGGATCGGGGAATTGCCGCTGGGGGTACCGCAGAACCTGGTGCCCTTTATCACCCAAACAGCGGCAGGTATCCGGAAGCAGCTCTCTGTGTTCGGGGATGACTACCCCACCCCGGACGGCACCTGCATCCGCGATTACATACACGTGGTGGACCTGGCACGTGCTCATGTAGTGGCCCTCGAACGACTTCTTTCGGGTAATAATGACGCGAATTATGAAATTTTCAACGTAGGAACAGGTAAGGGAAGTTCCGTGATGGAGGTCATCCGGAGTTTTGAGCGGGTCAGCGGGGTTGCGCTCAACTACAAGATTGTTGGTCGCAGGCCAGGGGATATCACAGAAGCTTACGCAGATACCACAAGGGCGAATGAGGTGCTCGGCTGGAAGGCCGAATCTTCCCTTGATGACGCCATGCGATCTGCCTGGGCCTGGGAACAGGAAATTCGAAAAGCAGAGTAATAACTAACAGATCCATTTGATTAGTATGAAACAACTCCTAACCACCCTGATGTTTTGCTGGGTATTGACAGGCATAGCTCAAAAACAATACCTGCAGTGCGGGCAACTCCTCGATACGGACAGAGGCGTTCTGTTGCAGGAAAAGACCCTGGTAATTGAGGGGAAACTGATCCTGGAGGTTTTGGACGGATATCAGCAGGGCGGGGCTGATGACGAGCTCATCGACCTGCGTTCCAGAACGGTGCTCCCGGGCCTGATCGACATGCATGTGCACATTGAAATGCAGTCCAGTCCGGATCAGTACATAAAGCGCTTTACCACAAACCCTGCCGATATGGCCTTTGAAGCCGCCGTTTATGCGGAGCGGACGTTGATGGCAGGCTTCACCACCGTGCGGGACCTCGGTGGTTCCGGTGTAAATATTGCCTTGAGAAAGGCTATCGCCAAGGGCCTCACCCCCGGACCGCGGATTTTTACCTGCGGTAAGGCCATTGCGACTACCGGGGGCCATGCAGACCCTACAAACGGCCGAAACCTTGAGCTTATGGGAGATCCGGGCCCGAATGAAGGGGTAGTTAATTCACCCGAAGAGGGTCGCAAGGCCGTTAGGCAACGCTACAAGGAGGGGGCTGATGTGATCAAGATTACGGCAACCGGCGGGGTGCTCAGTGTCGCGAAAAACGGGCAGAACCCACAGTTCACTATAGCCGAGATCCGTGCGATTACCGAAACCGCGGATGACTATGGTATGCTAACGGCAGCCCATGCCCATGGGGATGAGGGAATGCAGCGCGCCATTAAAGGAGGTATAAGAACCATTGAACACGGCACCCTGATGAGCGAGGCCACTATGGAACTCATGAAGGAATACGGGGTTTACATGGTCCCAACCATTTCCGCAGGGAAGGAAGCTGCCCGGAATGCAGAGAAGCCGGGGTATTTTCCTGCCGTGGTTGCCCAGAAGGCGAGGGAAATTGGACCTCAAATTCAAAACACTTTTTCACGCGCCTACAAAAAAGGAGTCCCGATTGCCTTCGGCACGGATGCCGGGGTTTTCCCCCACGGTACCAATGCGCAGGAATTCGGCTACATGGTTGAGGGGGGCATGCCGGCAGGCGAAGCCCTCAGGGCGGCCACTATTACCAATGCCAACCTCCTGGGAATGGGGGGTAAGTTAGGGCAGCTCAAACCCGGGTATATTGCGGACATCATTGCAGTCGATGGCAATCCGCTCCAGGATGTAGGGGTGCTCCGGGAAATGGCCTTCGTCATGAAGGAAGGAAAGGTATACCTCCAATAAACCCCTTTGCCCGGGTGGTCCCCGGCAACCCATGAAAACGACCTTCACAGATGCAAAGGATTTGCTGGGCCACGCGGCCGAGTCAGGAAGGTTAAAGCTGCTGCTCTCCCAGTTGCAGAAGGATTATGAACGGGCCAACATTTCTTTCCCGCTTCATGGAGCCATCGGGCCTGAGCCGGATCGTGCCAGAATATTGCAGGACCTAAACGAAAGCTTTTATTTCCTGCTAATGGAGCGATTTGATCAGTATTTGAACCTGATGTATGCCGTCGATGTTCCAGAAAGGGAATTTAAAGGAGTTGATGTTACCGATGCCGTGGAGGTGGCCACCCAGGTGACCTTCCTTGTACTGAAGAGGGAATGGATGAAGATTGAATTCCGTACCCGCGAAGAAACATAAGGGGGCCCTAGAAGTAGAAGCGTACAAATGGGAGCCATGGATTTGCATACAGGCTTCTCTCCGAATCATATAAAACGTCAAAGCGGATACCAAATGTGACTGGCCCGGTCGAATACCCCAGGCCCAGAAAAAGAGCGGGCAACCAGTAGGAATCCTC